>CAMCFM010000137.1 GCA_945874095.1 Candidatus Kuenenia stuttgartensis | reverse complement strand
TTCGTCGCTCCAAGATCTCAGGTCGCCATGGGTTATTGGAGCGGAGCAGCAGAGCCCGACCTGATTGCATTTGATATTGATGGAGAGCTTGCCTATTGGCCTCGCCGGCTCAAGCTCGACCTTCAGGAACGTGTTAAAATCACAGACGTGCGTAAAAATACGATTCGGCTCGGAGGGACTGGCGATCGGGCAGGATTGGTCCACCTTTGGGCCGGCGCCTGGACCGCTCCGGGAACTGTGGAACTGATCATTTCGGTACCCAAATTTGCGATTAGCCGAGTGGCTGACTGGCTCGAAATTCCGTTCGAAAAACCTCTGGAAGATTTCCCCCTGTTCTGGATCTTACAGAAATCAGAGGACGGAGATGTCACCACCAAACCAATCCGTACAGCAGATGCAGGCTTGATCCACAGACAAATGGCGCCAGAATCTCGAAGCTTTAGCCTTTGTCCGATTACATATGGCGGACGTACCGAGCCCGACCTGCTGGTTGTACCCGAACAGGGTCAGGCCATTCTTTGGCCTCGCGAATCTCTACGCTGGGATTAATTCCAGAGCGACTTGCTCTGAATAAATCAATGCGACAGTTACAATTGATCAATCAGCCCAGATTGTATTTTACAGTCTGGCCTGATGGATTCTTTTTCCACTGGCTTGATCGAAAAGTATCTGGTCGGAATGATCCCAGCAAAGCCAGCCGTTTTCGTGGAACTCTGGCGATCTTTCGACCCAGAAAACCTGGTTGGAATGTTTGCAATTCCACTCCGTGTATTCGCCTGACGGAGTCCAGCGATTTCTGAGAAATCGGACTTCGCGATTCCTATTTGACGAACTGGGCTGGAATTCAATCCAGGTGCATTTTGCAGGCATCATGGCGATGGTGCTTTTTAAATCTGGCAAAAAATGCGATATGTCGTTCATGGGAGGGAATTGCAGAAGACGGATCATTTCCAGGTGTTGAGGATTTTTCCGTAAGTCCTCGGGCGTTCCAGTTTGAAGTAAATGACCACCCTTCATCACAGCGATCCTATCCGCGAGCCCGAAGGCTTCAGACGGTTCGTGAGCGACTACGATCATCGACTTTCCCATGGATTTTATAAATCGCCAAAGCAGCCTTGAGACACTGTCTCGCGTCCACAGATCCAGCCCTGTCAAGGGTTCATCGGCGAGCATGATTGGCCGATCCTGCAACATGGCTCGTAAAAGGCTTGCCCTTCTGGCCTGTCCACCTGAAAGCGTCTCCGGCTTCTGTATCAGTACCGAATCTGGGAGTTGCAATTCATTGAGTAATTCCCTGGGATCAAATCCCGTATCGCTCCATCTTTGTAAAACACCTTTTTTCTCAGCCTCTGACCAATCTTTTTCGAGCTTTTGGCCTGGATAAAATACATCCCTCTGGAAGATCATGGAAGCACCTCGCTGGTGTGGCTTGATGCGTTCTGCATCGATTCCATTCAGCAGGATTCGGCCATGATCCAGACTCTCAAGCCCGGCGACTAAATTCAATAGAGTGGTTTTACCAGCCCCTGTCTGGCCGACAAGGGAGAGAATTTCGCCTTTTTTTAATTGCAATGAAACGTCAAAAACACCTGCAACCGGTGAGAGGCGGCGTACGACATTTTCCAGAACGATGGGATGATCTGTCGCGTTCCCGATTCGATCGTCCACCATGAGGAACTGCTCCATCCCATTTTTTTCTTCAAAATTCGTTGATTCCCAAACCAATCTAGCCTAGTATGGGCTTGATCCGCTAGATCCTCGATCCAATCCCTTGGATCAATCCCGGTTCTACTGCGACCAAACACTGCCCCACCCAATCCTAAAAGTCATCGGTCGAAAGGCCTCCCATGAACGACCCGGACCATGTTCTGGATCATGTTGATTCTGTTCAGGAAGGCTCTGCGCACCTCGACATTATCCTGCCGGGCGATATCGCTCCGACCGATCCACCTGTCCGATTCGCTCAGGCGTTGGGACAAATCGGCCCTGGTCTGGTTCTGGCTGGCTCCATCGTGGGAACCGGCGAGCTGATCGCCACCACCGGATTAGGGGCAAAAGAGGGTTACGCCCTGCTTTGGCTGATTCTGTTCAGTTGTATCATTAAAGTCTTTGTGCAGATTGAGTTGGGGCGACACGCCCTGACCCATGGCGAGTCCACTTTGGTGGCGTTTAACAGCATTGGGAAAAAACGCGGGCATGCAAACTGGATCTGCTGGTGCTGGTTCGCCATGATGCTGGCTACTCAGGCCCAGATTGGGGCGATGGAAGGCTTGATCGGGCAGGCCGCCACCATGGCATTTCCTGGTATAAGTCGCTCCATGACAGAGGCTTCTGGAATTTCCTCCGACGCCATCTGGGCCACCATTACCACCCTTGTCGCGATTGTCCTTCTACTTTCAGGCGGCTATAAAAGGGTCGAGAAAATTACGACATTTCTGGTGGCAGCCGTCACTGGAGTCACGGTTCTGGCCGTGGTGGTTTTGCCATGGTCGCCACCTCCAGTGGACTTCTCGCTGGCCTCAATTCTGAGCGGGCTGACCTTTGCCATGCCGACAGGCGGAATTGCGGCGGCTATGTCTACATTTGGGATCACCGGAGTCGGGGCCAGTGAACTGGTTGCCTATCCATACTGGTGCCTGGAAAAGGGTTATGGCAAAGCGGCTGGGACGAGAAACCAGAGTGATGCCTGGGCAGCGCGGGCCCGTGGATGGATGCGGGTCATGCAGATTGATGCCTGGTTCAGCATGATTGTGTTCACTGTGGGAACCCTGGCGTTTTACATCCTTGGGGCGGCCATTTTGCATGCCCGGGGCATCGTTCCAGCGAAGGGCGAAATGATTCGCTCTTTGTCGCAAATGTATTCGAGTCTTGGAGATTGGACAGTCACCGCCTTCCTTTTAGGAGCCTGGGCCGTCCTCTTCAAGACCCTTTATGTGGCCACAGCGGGGAACTCCCGGCAGACGGCAGATTTTCTCAACATCGCACGCCTCTGGCCGAACGAATCAGGGCCCGCCCGGGCTCGCAGAGTCAATCATCTTTGTGTGATCTATCCCTTGCTGGCACTTGGTTTATATCTCGTTTTCGGCGACCCTCGCAAATTGGTGACCATTGGAGGCTTTGCTCAGGCTTTGATGCTGCCTGTGATTGCCGGGTCAGCCCTTCGACTGATGATTCGAGATGGTGATCCGCGTGTGCTGGGCAGTAAAATCTGGATGGCCTTTGTCGTTGTAGCCGCGGCCCTGATTGGCCTTGTGGCCGGCTATGGGGCTCTCAACGAAGTGGTTGTTTTGGTGCGTTCCCTCTTGAATTCGTGATGGGCGCATGGTGTTTTGCATCAGGCTTCGGCTTGACGGCAGCCAATTTGTGCCCATAATCCTAGGATATAAGGGGTTTAGGTATCGCGATCTGAATTCGCTTTCGGACTCCCAAGCCCTATTTTCGACTGATCGATTCTATGAAATGGCCTGACAGGCTGATCTCGGCCCGATATTTTGTGGCCCTGATGACTCTCATCCTCGGCCTGTTTCTGGGCCTGTCCGGACAGCACGCCGAATACGAACAGTCGATCAAATCGTTCTTCACAGAGGATGATCCCTCGATCCTCCAGTTCGAAAAGTGGGCAGGGGTATTCGGTTACGACAATATTCTTTTTGTCTGCTACGATGATCCCAATTATCTCACGCCTGATGGGCTTGAACGGGTCGCTGATCTGACCCGACTTCTCAAAGGCAGTGGAATTCAAGGCTTGACGGACGTTCAAAGTCTGGCCACCATGCCTCCACTTTGGACTTTGGATGAAGCCATCGAGCGGCTTGAAATGGTGCCTAAGATTTTGAGGGCACCGGCTTTGAATGCCGCAAAAAAACTGGCCGGTGCAGTTCCGACTGAGGGTCAAGGAGGGTTGACTCTGGCGAGTGTCATGAAAGCCACTCCAGCGGATCAGCAGGCAGCCCTTGCGGACAGGATTCGCAGTCACCCGTTTTTTGAGCGCATGTTTACCAGCCGCGATGGTCGTACAGCCTCTTTGATCATCCAGGTCAAACCGCCCGGCGAATACGACGCCAGGCTGGTCATACCAGCGATCCGGTCGAGTGTGGATCAGTTTGGTAGTGAAAATAAGCTTGGCAAAGTGGCTGTCGTGGGCCCTCCAGCACTTTTGGGCGACGGCTTTTTAGCGATCGAACGGGACGGGAGGAGACTGGCAGGTCTGGGGCTGGTGCTGATCGGAATGGTCATGCTGATCGCCGTGCGAAGCATCTGGTGGACACTCGTTCCGATCACCGCTGGATATTTGACATGGCTGGCCACAGAATGGCTGCTGGTTCAATTCGGGCTAAAGCTCAGCCTTTCCGGTGGCCCATTGATCGGCCAGATCATTGTTTTGACGATGCCTGCTGCAAGCCACCTGGCTCTCCATTTTCGCGACGAACTTCGCGGTGGACTGGTGCGTAAAGACGCTGCTCGCAGGACTTTGGTAGACGTGATTCGGCCAATCTTATGGTGTGCCGTCACCGGGGCGATTGGTTACGGAGCATTGGCGACCAGCTCTGTTGAGCCAGTCCGCCAGTTCGGCGCCATTCTTGGCAGTTGCACTCTAATCGCAGCTTTGTGGACAACGGCTTTGGCCCCATTCGCGATGCTCCCACCTGGATTTAGAGAGCGGCCAGGATTGGTGGCATCAGGTTCTCCAGTAGCTGGATGGATGCGAAAAGTGACGGATCTGACGATTGCACGCCCGAAGCTCGTCGTTCTGATGATCTGTGCGATTGTTCTGCCGATGGCTCTGGGCATGTTCCGGCTTGAGTATGAGTCGAATTATGTCCACATGTTCAGGCCTCATACACGGATCGTGACCGACTACAATTTCGTCGAGAACCGACTCGATGGGATTGGTCAGATCAGTTTGGTGGTACCGACTTCCGGGAAGCTGGATTCCGTGATTGTGAATCGGCTCGATAAAGTCTCAAAAGAGCTGGAAGCCTTGGGTGCTGAACGGATTGTGAAAGTTTTGTCGGTGGCGACAGCGATGGATCCGGAAGGGCGATGGTCGCAGAAGCCAGCCGACTTACAGGACAGGCTTTTGGCGACAAAACTCGAGTTGGTGGGGGCCTCTCCACAGGCTTCAGCGTTGAATCAATTCTGGAGCCCTAAAGAGAATTACACGCGATTGATTGTCAGGGTGCCTGAATCGAGTCCCAACAAGGATAAAATTTCGACATTCAATGACGCCAAAGCGATTGTGGCAAAAGAGTTTGGTTCAACCACAGAACTGACAGGCCTCTCTTTGTTGATGACTCAGGTGGCCAGGTCGGTGATCGATACGCAGTGGACGACTTTTGCGATCTCAACGATTTCGATTCTGGTGATGCTCACATCAGCATTTCGGCGAATAAGTCTGGCCTTACTGGCGATGATGCCGACCATGCTTTCGGTCGGACTGGTGCTGGGCCTGATGGGCTGGCTCGGGTTTAAACTCGATGTGGGGACAGCACTTGTGGCAAGTGTGGCGTTGGGTTTGTCGGTCGACGATACATTCCACTGTCTTTTGCAATACCACAGGCTTCATGGAATGCCTTATAGGGAAAGGCTTTATGAGAGCTATAAAGTCACTGGCCCGGGCGTGATTCTCTCGAGTCTGGCCGTTTCGATTGGATTTCTGGCATTGGCGACGAGTGAATTTGTCCCATTTTCAAGGTTCGGAGTGATGGTTGCCATCGCTACGGCTGGATCGTCGGTTGGGAATTTATTGCTCCTGCCGGCGTGCCTCAGCCTGAGGGCCATGTGGCAGGTTAATCATCGAGACTGATCCAGAATTGCCAATCTCTGTTGAAAAACCGCTCAGAAGCGGGTGGAATTAATCCCACTTCTGTGCCGTGAGCGTTTTCATGGATTTCATGTTTGCCCAGTAGATCAGGGCTGCGATGGCGGCAAATGCGTATTGGAGGAGGCGGAAGCCCATCATGGCGATGGCTCCGTCCGGGTGTCCTACATTCTGGAAGAGTTGATCGCTGACATTTTCCGAAAAACCGATCGCTCCCAATGGTAGTGGTACAGCCGTGCTGAATAATACAAGCGGAACGATTTGGAAGTGTTGCAATAAGCCAATTTTTAATTGTGGCAAAATAGCAAGGCTCATACGATAAAATGCCATTGTATTAAAGATATGGACAAAGACAGATGCAATTGTCCAGGCCATTACACCAGTAAGGCGATTCCTGTAAGCGGCTGACATCGCATTAAGCTCGGCCAGTTTTTCAGACTTTCGGCCCACGATTCCGCTGAAAATCAAGGCAAGGAATACGATGATTGTTGAAGTTGCAATCAAGACTGCAATCGTCAGTCGCCTGACAGGTAGATCTGAAGTCGGCCATGCGGAAAGGCCTGCAAAAGCTGCGAGGAGGAATAATCCAAGGAGTCCAAGCAGGCGGTCGATGACCATGCTGGCGATCACTCTGGTGCGGGGAATATCCATGCGGGAGAGGTATGCCGCTTTGACGAGATCACCGCCGACAGCTCCGGGGATGATCAGATTGAAGAGTCCACCAACGATGGAGAGGCGGAGGGAATCGGCCAGTGGTATTTGGATTCCCTGAAGGCGGACGAGCCCGAACCATCGGAGAAATGCAATCATGACTCCGAGTAAGTGCAGGAGGAAAGCCTGGAACATCCATGAATAATGCAATTCACCTGCCAGACAGCGTTTGAGCTGGGTGCGATTGGAATAGATCGACCATCCCAGCAAGACCATTCCCAGAGCAAATAGGCCGAGGTTGACTGCGGTCGATTTTTTGGATTTTCCTGACGTCGCTGAACTGGCTTCGGGAGTTGTCATTGGCTGAGAGTGCCTTTGGTGGAAGGAACGCCGGTTTCACGAGGATCAATCGCCCAGGCCATGCGCAGGGCACGGGCAAGACCCTTGAAAATGGCTTCCGAAATGTGGTGGCTGTTCTTGCCATAAATCAGGTTGGAGTGCAGATTCATGCGGCCTTGAACGCACACAGCATGCCAGAACTCTTCGACCAGCTCTGTGTCAAAGTCGCCCACTTTTGGGGTTGGAAATGGTACGTTCCAGACGAAATACGGGCGGCCAGAAAGGTCGACGGCCACCTGAGCCAGCGTTTCGTCCATGGGCAGGGTCATATGGCCATATCGATAGATGCCTTTTTTGTCGCCCAACGAGGCTTCGATGGCTTGGCCCAGGCAGATTCCAATATCTTCGGCTGTATGGTGGCCATCGACATGGGTGTCTCCATCGCAATGGACTTCCAGGTCAATCAGGCTGTGCCTGGCAAAAAGGGTCAGCATGTGATCCAGAAAGCCCAGTCCTGTGGAAATGGTCGACTTGCCGGAGCCATCCAGATTGATGGAGAGGCTGATTTTTGTTTCGGCAGTATCGCGCTGAATTTTGAAGGATCTGGCCATGGTTCGCCTGGTCTCAGGAGTTGGGTTTATAGATTGGTTTCAAGCGATGATTCATTCAATTTAGCATGTGACTGGTGAATTCCAACAGTTCAATGTTGAAATGAATAAAAACATCGGGCGAGTGATATGAAATCACTCGCCCGTTCGGATTCACGAGATTAGCTGATGGATAGGCTGATTACATTCCGCCCATTCCGCCCATGCCACCTTCGCCGCCGTACCCCATGCCGTTCATCTGACCTTTTTCACGCTTGGTGTCAGACTTCTTGATTTCTTCGTTGTAGACACGACGAGCGAAATCAATGTCAGGGTCTTTGGCATCGTGGGATTCGTTTCGGATCACGATGGAGCCATCAGGTTTCATCACAAAAGCCATGGCTGGCATGGTGATGGACCCATTCCCACCTAGAGGGGCGAGCGACTCTCGTCCGCCCACGGTTGCGAGGATGATCTGACGACTGGTGAAGTCGATCGTCTTCGGCTTCGCACCTGTCCCGTCAGAGGCAGGAATCTGGGTCGATATCGGTTCCCCGATGATGTCACCAGGCCCGGCAATGAAGTCGCGAACCACGGTGATCCCGTCTTCAGGATTGAAGCTGGAGACCTGGAAGGTCACGTTGTAACCTGGGTCAGATGCGTTCTTTGGAGGAGTTTTCGACATGGCATAAGGGGCCACGTCGGAAGGAACATAAACCGGGTTGGTCATCTGGCTCCAGTTCCCAAACAGGAACTGGCTGTCGATATCGACGCCGGGGTTCACGTCGTCACGCTTGTAATTTGGGTTGTTCAGAGCAAGTCGTGCTCTGTAACGGTAGGAGCTGTCTGGGGAAACTGTGAAATCAAAGGCCCGAACCATCACCTCTTCGGCTTGGGTTTTGGGAAAATCGCCTTCTTCAGCTGACCCTGTTCCACCACCAAACATGAAACCAGCATAGTCATCGCCACCACCCATTCCGCCCTTGTCGCCCATACCCATGCCTGGCCTGCTGCTACCGCCAGCTCCAGCCCTGCCGCCGCCCATTCCACCCATCATTCCCATGCCGCCGCGACCACCTTTTCCGCCCATCATTCCACCCATGCCGCCTTGGGTTTTAGGATCAGGCTTGGCGATTTCGCGTTTCTCTTTAGGAACGAGGCTGGCGACGTGTACACCGCCGAAGGCTCCGTTGAGTAGGAATGGGAGAGCGTCTGTGATGGATGCGAGAACGTTTTCCTGAGGCACCAGTTCTTCTTCGGCCTCGGTCAAATTATCGAGGATCACATTGTTTTTGGAGTGATCCACAGGTTGCCAGTCACTCCAGGTACCGTCTGATTGCAAGGTCTGACGTTCCAGATCGACCCTCTTGTAATCAGGATTTGCGGATTTCGGGTCGAGTTTCAAAGCCTTGGCATAGTTGTTGCGAAGTGCCTGGTGGTCGACCAGACCGGTGATGGCAGCCCATCGCAAAGAATGAAGTTTTTCTTTGAATGGCCCGCCTTCTTCTTCAGGTGTCTCTACAACTTCAACACCAGCGGCTTCAGCCTCTTTCTTTTTGGCTTCCTCGCGGGCTTTCTTTTTGGCAGCTTCCTGAGCAGGATCGACTTTACCGGCCAAGGCTTTGGACC
>CAMCFM010000136.1 GCA_945874095.1 Candidatus Kuenenia stuttgartensis | reverse complement strand
AGACCAGAATTAGAAGACTATCATGTCAGTTACTGCTGGCCTTGGCTGATTGGGCCTGCCAGATGGACGAGACGTAAAGGAAACGAATCAAATCAGAGCGTTAAACGCGATTCCTGGGAGATATATGAAGATCATGTCAGGCCTGTAAGTTGGCCTGTCCGGGTCGTCATGCGAGCCATGTTCCGGTTCAGCGAGCGTCGCATCCTGAACCGGGGCGAGAAAGATGGAACATCCGTGATCGCTTGGGCTTATCGTAAAGCCGAATGATCGTACCAAGTTCGTTCACTCGGCAGTTGCGAGCTTGCGGGGAACGGCACGGCCGGCGGTGTCGGCTGCGGTCTGGTCGACTGCTTTTTCTTCATGGTATTCAGCGTCGGTGTTTACGCACCAAGGGTCAAATGGCCCTTGCCCCATGATATTCCGAGCCGCCAGGAAGGCGGTCATCATCGAATGGTCCTGGTTATTGTATTTGTGCATTCCATTTCGGCCGGCCACTTGGAAATTCTCAAGACGAGCCAGCCAGTTGCGAATGATTTCAACATTTTTCTGATATTCATCGTCATAAACCGGGTAGGCTTTGGGCATGCGCACCACGCATCCATCTATCACTTTGGATGGGTCGACCAAGCCAATCTGACCGATTTCTTTTTTGCCGAGTTCGATCAATTCCTGGTCACTCATTCGCCAGAGTCCATCGCCTTCGAAACAGAAGTATTCGAGGCCAAGGCTTGATTTCGAGGCATCAGGGACCATGTAAGGTGACCAATTTTTAAAATTCTGGACTCTCCCCAGCTTCACTTCTGGGTCATGCACATAGATCCATGTGTCGGGGAAAGTATCCACTTGGTCGGCGATCAGCACGACGGTCAGGAAGTCGCGATATTTCAAGGCATCTGCGGCGGCTTGTACTTCGGCTGGTGCCGGCGGATCCATGATCTTTACAAGGGTGCGAAGTGGCAGTGTGGAGATGAAATTCCGGCCCGTGTGCTGGGTTTCATTTCCATTTGAATCACGGCTGACGAATGCGGTGACGCGGCTCCCGTCGTGTTCAACACGGGCGACTCGTGAATCGTGATCCACGCGGTTTCCACCGTCACGGACTTTGCTGCGGGCGGCTTCCCACATCTGACCTGGGCCAAATTTCGGATAATGAAATTCGTCGATCAGGGTTTTAATCACAGCACCTTTACCGGCCTTGCGAAATGGCTTGAAAAGCACGCTGGTGACGGCATTGATCAGCGATAATCCCTTGATCCGCTGAGCGGCCCAGTCAGCAGAGATTTCGGTTGTGGGCATGCCCCAGACTTTTTCGGTATAAGCCTTGAAGAATGTCTGAAAAAGCTTGCGGCCAAAGCGATTGACCACCCAGTCTTCAAAGCTTCGTTCAGGCTTGATTGGCTTGATTCTGGCCTTGAAATAGCTCAGCAGGATGGTGGCGGAGCAGACAGGGCCGAGCTTGAGGAAGGCGTCAACAGGCTTGAGCGGATAGTCGAAGAATTTCCGGTTGTAATAGATCCGGCTCAGGCGAGGCCGCTTGAGGAATTGGTCGCCGAGAATTTCGTTCCAGAGGCGATTGACTTCGTCGTTTTTCGAGAAAAAACGGTGCCCGCCGATGTCAAAACGATAACCTTTATAAGTGTCAGTCCGGCTGATTCCGCCCACCAGGCTGGCTTCGGATTCAAGAACCACGCATGGGAAGCCACTTTTGGTCAGTTCATAAGCTGCGGTGAGGCCAGCCGGTCCACCGCCGGCGATGACGGTTACGCCTCCAACGGATTGCGTATAGATCGAGTGAGGCGGTCTTGCAGCGCTATAAGGCGTTGTGTTAGAGCTGTTTAGCGAATCTGTACGGTGTGCGGCTTTAACGTCCATGGTGCCGATCTCTATGGTGAATCCGTTCGGTGCTCCACCATCCTGGTGGGTTGATTTGAGGGGAGTCTATCAGTTCGCAAGGATTTGTCGAGATCACTTTTCGAGAAGTTTTTCGCAAGCACGCAGGAACGTGAAGAGCTTTGAACAGAGCGTATACAGATTGGGATCCATGATATTTTCATTCGGAATCATGGGGAAGTTCAGGATCATCCAAAAAAGAGGAGGTGGCGTAACAGTTTGCCAAATCATCCCAGATCATCAAAAAGCTCTGTTCAGAAATCTGAGATTGGGTTACATTGAACGAAAGTCGAACTCTCTGCGAGCTGAATTCAAGAATTGGCTGCAGCGACAAGAGAGTTATAAACCTGCTTGGATTGCAGGTTCCCGGATGCAAAAAATGGAGTCTGACAGGCCATGAGTATCGAACTAGGCGTTAATCGTCACGAATACAGGGGCATCGTTCTTGCAGGTGGCTCCGGGACGCGTCTGTATCCGATCACGCGAGCCGTATCGAAGCAGATGTTGCCGATTTACGACAAGCCGATGATTTATTACCCGCTTTCGACATTAATGATGGCGGGGATTCGCGATGTGCTGGTGATCAGTACGCCTACAGATATTGGTGGATTTGAGCGGCTTCTGGGTGATGGTTCGCAGTGGGGAATGTCATTTCAATATTGCATCCAGCCGAACCCGGGCGGCCTGGCACAAGCCTTTACACTTGGCCGAAACTTTGTCGGATCACATCCAGCGGCTTTAGTGCTGGGCGACAATATTTTTTATGGGCAGGGATTTCAGCCGATGCTGAGGCGAGCGACATCGCATAACGAGGGTGCTACGGTGTTTGCATATCCCGTGAAAGATCCGGAACGATACGGTGTGATCAGTTTCGACGAAAGTGGACGCCCATTAAAAATTGTCGAGAAGCCCAAACAGGCTGAAAGTCATTATGCAGTCACAGGATTGTATTTCTATGACAATCAGGTGTTGGATATTGCAGCTGAATTGAAGCCATCACCGCGTGGTGAATATGAGATTACGGATGTCAACAAGGTTTATCTTGATCGAGGTCAGTTGAAAGTCGAGAAATTCACTCGAGGCTTTGCATGGCTTGATACAGGTACGCCTGAGAGTTTGATTCAGGCCGCGAATTTCGTAGAGACGGTGGAATCGCGTCAGGGTTTGAAAGTAGCCTGCCTTGAAGAAATTGCCTGGCGGATGCGTTTTATTAATGATGAACAACTCCAAAAACTGGCTGAAAGCTATCCAAACAGCTATGGAAGTTATCTCAAGGATGTTCTGACGATGGGCCACGATATTGGCTGACAGGCGGAATCCGTTTCGCTTGGAATGAGTCGTTAGATATGCATAGAAAAAAGATGGTGATTGCAAGATGACAGCGATATTAGGACTATCGGCATTTTATCATGACAGTGCGGCTGCGCTGGTGGTTGATGGCCGAATTGTGGCGGCTGCTCAGGAAGAGCGTTTCACGCGTAAGAAGCACGATCCCGCATTTCCGTCGCTGGCGTCCGAATATTGCTTGAAAGAGGCTGGAATATCGCTTGATGAACTGGATTATGTGGCGTTTTATGATAAGCCACTGGTGAAGTTCGAAAGGCTTCTGGAGAGCTATCTGGCCTATGCCCCTTCAGGCTTTAAAAGCTTTGGGATGGCCCTGCCCGTCTGGCTTAAAGAGAAGTTGCACACGCGCAAGGCGATTCGGAGCGGATTAAATCGGCCTGATTTAAAAGCTCCTCTGGTATTTCTGGACCATCATGAAAGTCATGCCGCCAGCGCGTTTTATTCAAGCCCGTTTGAAGAGGCGGCCATACTCACGCTTGATGGGGTGGGCGAATGGTCGACCACAACTCTGGGTGTGGGCAAGGGCCATAAAATCACATTGACAGAGCAATTGCAATTTCCCCACTCGCTGGGTCTGTTGTATTCGGCATTCACTTATTATTGTGGATTCCGAGTCAATTCAGGCGAGTATAAACTCATGGGCCTTGCGCCTTATGGGGTACCAAAATATGCGGATACGATTACCGATAAACTGATTGATCTGAAGCCTGATGGAAGCTTCTGGATGGATCAATCGTATTTCAATTATGCAGCGGGTCTGACGATGACTGGCCCGAAGTTTCATACGCTTTTTGGCCGGGAACCACGTAAGGCGGAATCGCAAATTGAGCAATTTCATTGCGATATGGCGGCCAGTATTCAGGCGGCCACGGAAAAGATCATGATGCTTCAGGCGTGTCATGCTTACGAGCGGACTGGCCAGAAAAACCTGGTTTTAGCGGGTGGAGTTGCTCTGAATTGTGTGGCCAATGGCAAGATCATGCGAGATGGCCCATTTGAAAAGATCTGGATTCAGCCTGCTGCAGGAGATGCCGGTGGTGCTCTGGGAGCGGCCCAGTTTGTGTGGCACCAGCTTTTGGATAAGCCTCGGGAGGTAAATCCGGATCTGGATAGTCAGAGGGGCTCATTTCTGGGACCTAAATTTGAAGGCGATGAAATTGCAGAAATGCTTCGTCGCGAGAATGTTCCATTTGAACAATATACGAATCGCGACGAATTATATTCGCAGATGTGCGAGCTTTTGGAGGGCGAAAATATTGTTGGTCTGTTCCAGGGCCGGATGGAGTTTGGGCCACGGGCGTTGGGGGCAAGGTCGATTATTGGGGATCCACGATCTTCGAAGATGCAGGCCAATATGAATCTGAAGATTAAATTTCGCGAGAGTTTCCGGCCATTTGCGCCGATTGTGATGCGTGAACATGCACATGAATGGTTTGAGATCGGGAGCGATCAGGAAAGCCCTTATATGTTGATCGTTGCGCCGGTTCTCGAAAAACATCGGGTAAAAATGGATACCGATGAAATGAAAGCGATGACGGATGATCCGGACTTGAGACGGCGGGTCAATATTGTCCGTTCCAGTATTCCAGCGGTGACTCACGTCGATTATTCCGCACGGTTGCAGACGATTGACAGCGAACGAAATCCGTTTGTGCATGGTTTGCTGAATGCATTTCATGAGCGAACGGGTTGTCCGATTCTGGTAAATACAAGTTTCAATGTTCGGGGCGAGCCGATTGTATGTCGTCCGGAAGAAGCTCTGAGGTGTTTTATCTCGACCGAGATGGATGCCCTGGTTCTGGAGAATTGCATTATCCGGAAGGATAGACTGGGTCCTGAAGCGTTGGCTGCGGCTACGGCGGCTCGCGAGAAATATCTCAGCCAGTTTGATCTGGACTGATATGAGTGACGCTTCAATACCAATCGAAAGAAATGAATCAAAACCAGGAATCAGGCAGGAGATAACAGTTTATGAAATGGTCTGATATTCCGCGGAATCCAACCGATCGAATGCTCCGCCAGTTTGGTGGGCTCTGCTTCCTGTTTTTTGGCGGGCTGGCGGTTTATGGGGCAGTTGTGAAGGGAAATTTCACAGGCCCTGTATGTCTGGGGGTGGCAGCGATTCTGACAGGAATTCTAGGATTAACTAAGCCAAGGCTGCTGGCTGGCCTGTTCGTGGGCTGGATGATACTGGTATTTCCGATTGGATTTGTGGTCAGCAGGCTCATTCTTCTGACGGTTTTCCTTGTCGTTTTCACGCCTGTGGCACTAGTATTCAGGCTGATTGGTCGAGATGCACTGGCGTTGAAGAAGCGGACGGGACCGAATGCGACATATTGGATGCCGAAATCACAGCCAACGGATCCAGCCCGCTATTTGAAGCAATATTGATCCGGGTAGAAATCCAAAAACTGATGTAGGGGGAAGGGTCAAAAATGAGCGAATCTGACAAAAAAACAGCGTTTCAGGAAGCGGCACAAGCACAGGAGCAAGGCTTGGTGGCCGAGTTCGTGCAATTTCTGAAAGAGAATAAGAAGTGGTGGATGGCGCCTATTCTGTTGGTGCTTTTGATGATGGGTGCGTTGATTCTGCTGTCAGGTTCAGCGGCTGCACCGTTTATCTACACACTCTTTTGAACGAAAAAAACGGTTATCAAATGCAATCACAGCCAAAGGTCGGGAAACAGAGGAGCGGAATTCTCAATTTCGTCCTGTTGGTACTTGGTCTGGGCTTTATGGCTTGGACATTGTCGTCCAACTGGTCAGTTTTGGAGGAGGTCTTTTCGAGGCCCATCCAATATCCGTATCTGATCGTAGGGTTTGGACTTGTCACAACAGCGGCGGTGATTTCATTTGTCAGGTGGTACGCGCTTGTACGGATGCTTGGAGTACCCTTCCGGCTGATGGATTCACTGCGATTGAGCTTTGTGGGAGCGTTTTTCAATCTGGTGATTCCCGGTGCGGTTGGCGGAGATCTGGTCAAGGCAGCCTATCTATCGCGGATGAACCTGCCCAGGACACAAGCGATTACGACCTTGCTGGTGGACAGAATTGTCGGCCTGCTGGGCCTGTTTTTTCTGGCATCGGTCACGGCACTGGCAGGCTGGTCGGAACTATCGCCAGCGATTCAGAGGCTTGGTATTTTTGCCATGTTGATGGCATTGGCTGGCTCTGTAGGCCTGGCGGTGATTCTGCTGGATCTTCCGACAAAACTGTTGCCTAAGCTGGCGGCATCACAGGGTAAGTTGGGGATACTGATCCGTGAGCTGAGCAGCCTTTCACGGTCATATTGCAAGCGCTGGCCAGGGCTTGTGGCGGCAGTGCTTGTGTCGGGTCTGTGCCATGCGATGACGAGCATGGCGTGTTATATGGTCGGGCTTGCATTATTCCCAAACTTTCAGGTGGGGTTGAGCAAGCACCTTCTGATATTTCCTCTGGTATTATTCTCAACGGCGGTGCCTTTACCGTTTGGGGCGTTGGGATTTTCCGAGGAGATTAGCGATCAGCTATTTCAATTGGTCGGGCATCCATCGGGAGCTGTTGCGATGATGGGTTATCGCGTGCTCATGTATAGCTTCAGCTTGCTGGCGATGGTGGTTTATCTTTGGAATATCAATTCGATTCGAGACTTAACCCGACAGGTGGAAAATATCGAGGAATCCGTGGTGGTTTAGGATGCAATTCATATGGCTGTCAGGCCTGTGAGTGTTTTAAACCGCAACTGTGATTTGAAAAAAGGACGCCTTCTGATCCAATTTGGGGTTGTCAATTTCTGGAAAAAGCGGAAAGATGGGCAGTCAATAACGGGCTTTTGAGCTCAGATCGCCAGATGTGGCCGTCATTTTCCTGCAACACAATCGTTTAAAGGGCGGTAATTGATGAGTTCGCGTCTGATCATCTCATTGGCGACATATAACGAATCGGGCAATTTGAAATCGCTGGTGGAAGAAATTCGCCGGAGTTTGCCTGAAGCCGATATTCTGGTCATCGACGATAATTCGCCTGACGGGACGGGCCGAATTGCGGACGAATTGGCACAGTTGCATCCAAGCGTGCATGTGATCCACCGGCCAGGCAAGATGGGTCTTGGGACGGCGGTTCTGACAGCGATGCGATATGCGATCGAAAATGGATATGAGTATCTGATCAACATGGACGCTGATTTCAGTCATCCTCCGCGATTTCTACCGGAATTAATGGCGGGTGTTCATGACAAGGGTTATGATGTAATGATCGGGTCGCGATATATCGCTGGAGGTGGAATTGCCGGCGAGCAGTTCAATTTGAAGCGAAAATTCATGTCGGGCGGGATCAATGCGTATGCCAGGTTCTGGCTTGGGCTGAGCTCGCGAGATAACAGTGGATCGTATCGATGCTATCGAACCGAGATGCTCAGGCGTATCCCGTTCGATAAGATTCGCTCGCGTGGATACTCGTTCATGGAAGAAATTCTGTACTGGTGTCTGGAGGCGGGCGCGAAGATCGGTGAAACACCGATTGTGTTTGAAAACAGGCGTGCGGGAGCGTCCAAGATCAATAAAATGGAGGCGTTTAACGCCTTACGGATCATCGCAGAATTGGGTGTTGGGCGTGCTCTGGGTCTGAATTACGCCAAGGTAGACTGAACAAACTGAGGGAGGGATGCCGCTATGATAGGTGCTGTGATGGGCTTGGATGCCTATTTGGAACGTGTTTGTCAAGAGATCAAGCGGCTTGATCTGGGTCCGATCCATGCCATGGCTGATCTGATTCATCAGGCTTATGACAAAGGCCGGTGGGTGTTTGTGATCGGCAACGGTGGTTCCGGCGCGAATGCGTCGCACTTGTGCGAGGACCTTGCGAAGTGTCCCCTGCGTGACTTTGAGGATCAAAAACGGCTGAAAATTCTCAGTCTGACGGACAACACGCCTGCGATCATGGCATGGGCCAACGACACAAGTTATGACAGAATCTTTCTGGAGCAGCTCAAGCAGTATGCATCTCCGGGAGATCTTCTGTTGGCGATATCAGGGTCAGGCAACAGCCCCAACATCATCAAGGCTGTGGAATGGGCGAATGCTCATGAGATGACCACGGTCGGGATCACCGGATTTTCGGGCGGTAAGCTGAAGGCTATGGCGTATCACGACTTTCATGTCGACATTCATGATATGGGCGTGGTGGAAAGTGTCCACCAGGTGGTTTTCCACTGGCTGATCGACGATCTTTACAGACGCATTTCAGGCAGGCCTGACGAGAAGATTCTGGCAGCTTGTGGAGTTTCCTGAGGGTGTGTCCAAGGATTCTAAGCCAGATTCTTGACAGATTTCGCCTCCTGACAGGAGCTAATCTGGGAAGGGCTGGCGACTTGAGTTCGAATTTCGCGGCATGAACTCCCACGATTTGGTGGAGTTCATGGGTCAGGTCGTAGTGTTTGATATGGGAAACATGGTTTGAGGACATGAGTTTCCGGGTTTATTTTTTGGGAGATTTCGGTAGAATCTATTTTGGGGATACGTTTTCCAATCAGATCTATTGATTCATGGAAACGATTCAAGGGTGTGGTCAAGTGTCGCAATGGTCTCTTGTTCTGAACGATGGAACAAGCGGGCGCAACGAGCAAATGCCAGAAATGGCTGACTCGAACAGTAGTAGAACGAACTGAGACAGGCTAAATCCAAGTGCGACGTAAACGCATTCTGCATCTGATCAACACGCTCAGTTCCGGTGGAGCCGAGCGGCAACTTGTGACGTATCTACGTCAGGAGTCGTTGCACGGATATGAAAATATCGTTGTCCTGTTAGATATAGAGGATGTG
>CAMCFM010000135.1 GCA_945874095.1 Candidatus Kuenenia stuttgartensis | reverse complement strand
GTCGGTGCCAATATGGCTCCGAAGCCTGAAGACCTTTATCAATATGGCTTGATGGGCGCGGTTTATGCCGAGAAGATTCTCGGCGTGACGGATCCAAAAATCGGGCTCCTGAACGTCGGTTCTGAGGACGACAAAGGCAACGACCTGGTCCGCAGCACACGCGACCTGTTCATGAACGGGCCAAATTCCGCAAAATTTTATGGCAACGTCGAAGGTCGAGATGTCTATGATGGACACGCCCGAGTGATCGTGAGCGATGGTTTCACGGGAAACATTTTGCTCAAGGGTGGTGAAGGGGCCGTGGAATTCCTGTTCTCAGCGCTCCGCGAAACCATGACCAGAATGATGGTGGAGCTCCCTCCTGAATCAGCCGCCAAAGTTGCCGAAGGTGTGAAACAGCTCAAAAGGCGTTATGAGTACAAGGAATTCGGCGGAGCCCCCCTGCTGGGAATCCGCGGAGCCTGTATCATTTGCCACGGCAGTTCTGATGATCGCGCCATTCGCAATGCCCTGAGAGTGGCCGCAAATATCGGCCTATCAGGTGTGAACGACGAGATCACCAAAATGCTTGCCAGCTCTGTGGCTGAAGCCTGACAATTCTCCCGTATCTCTTGAGCTTGACTCAAACATCGATTCCCGCTTGAAAGCCATGGGGCATGGCTCACCACCAGCCCCCTAATACTCTATCTGAGGTTTTGCAGCTGATGTCCGATTCGCAGACGACCGGAAAATCTGCCCTTCTGTTTCCCGGCCAGGGCGCTCAGTTTGTCGGCATGGGTAAAGAGCTCTACGCCGAACTGCCTGCTGTCAAAGATCTGTTCGACCGCGCTGAATCGATCCTTGGGATCAACATCAAACAGCTCTGTTTCGAAGGTCCAGCCGATGCTCTGGAAGCCACAGACATCAGCCAGCCAGCGATTTTCCTGGCCAGTCTGGCGGCTCTGGAAAGCCTCAAGGCAACCCGCCCTGAACTGCTAGAGAGCATTCAAGGCGCAGCCGGGCTAAGCCTTGGCGAATATACAGCCTTGGTTTTTTCTGGCGCCATGGACTTTGAAACTGGTCTCAGGGTGGTTCGCGAGCGTGGTCGGGTGATGCAGGCCGCAGCTGTGGCATCGCCTAGCGGTATGACAAGTCTGCTGGGGCTTGACGAAGCGAAGGTAGACCATGTGATTGAGCAGGTGGCCCCGCACGGCAGGCTTTGGAAGGCCAATATGCTCGGCCCTGGCAACATTGTGATCTCCGGCGAAAAGCAGGCTTTGGCCCATGTGGAAGGCCCTGCCCTTGAGGCGGGCGCCATGAAGGTGATCCCACTCGCGGTGGCAGGCGCGTTTCATAGTCCTTTGATGAAACCTGCGGACGATCAACTGGGAGCAGTTCTGGCTGCGTCCACGATTCACACTCCAAGAATTCCTGTGTATGCCAACGTCGACACATCTGTGCACACCACCCCCGACGAAATTCGTCAACGCCTTGTGGCTCAGGTCACCGGTGGAGTTCTTTGGGAAGGCTGTATCCGCAGAATGATGGCCGATGGATACACGCAGTTTTACGAAGTTGGGCCAGGCCGGGTCTTGACAGGTCTGCTAAAACGTATTGACAGAAAAGTTCCATGTGAAACAATTCCAGCCCGATGATCGACAACTTGATCTGTCTGGAATCACTCAAGCACCACCTTTGCAGATAGGATTTGGCTCGGAAATGGCAAAAGAAACGATTGGCTTCAAGCCCACGAATGTGGATTTAACAGGACAGTTCGCCTTGGTCACAGGTGCCTCACGCGGAATTGGCCGGGCGATTGCCCTGCAACTCTCCCGTTGTGGCGCGACCGTTGGCTGTGTCTCCACAAACAAGGAAAAGCTCGAAGCCGGCACTGTGGCTGAAATCCGGGCCGCTGGTGGGACGGCTGAGGCATTCGCCGGCGACCTTTCGAATGTTGAGGAAGTGAACCGAATTGTGGGCGAAGTGGAAGCCGCATTTGGTAAGATACACATTCTGGTCAATAACGCTGGGATCACGAGGGACGATATCGCATTTGCGATGGAAGACGCGAAATGGCATGACGTGATTCAGACCAATCTGAATGGCGTATTCTATTGCTGTCGCGCTGTTTCACGGGTGATGATGCGTCAGCGATACGGCCGGATTGTGAACATTGCGAGCGTTTCCGGGATCATCGGAAACTTTGGTCAGGCCAACTACTCGGCCGCCAAGGCGGGTGTGATTGCCCTGACCCGCGTTTTGGCGAAAGAATTGTCAGGCCGGAACATCACAGCGAATGCCGTGGCTCCCGGATTCATCGAAACGGACATGACAGCGGCCCTGAAACCAGAGATCAAAGAAAAAGCCATGGCGATCATTCCGCTCAAGCGGTTTGGAAAACCAGAAGAAATTGCCGACGCCGTTTCTTGGGTTGCAAGCCCTGGCGCAAGCTATTTAACAGGCCAGGTGATCGCAGTTGACGGTGGCATGTCTTACTGATTTGCCCAGTCTTCGCGAAATCACTGATTTAGTCTGTATGGACATTTTGCAGCGAGACTGATATTTTGACCCGTGATACGGTAGTCGGTCAGGATACGATAATGTCGAGCCTCATCCTCGCTGCGGAAATGACCGTTCCAAAATTTCGGCCTTCAGTGGGCCGAAAGAGTTCCGAGAATCGAGTTGGTTCGACCCTCCAGAGGAGTTGATACGTGGCAAACGTTGAGCAAATTGAAGCACGCGTCAGAGAAATTGTCAGCGAACAAATGAATGTGACGAAGGATCAGATCACACGTGAAGCTTCATTCACAACCGATCTGGGTGCAGATTCATTGGATCAGGTTGAGCTGGTCATGGAACTCGAAGAAGAGTTCGGTGTCACTATTCCGGATGAAGCCGCCGAGAAAATCACCACGGTTGGCCAAGCCATTGATTACATCGTCGAACATCAAAGCGCGTAAAAGATGAGCCGAAGAGTCGTTATCACTGGTGTCGGTGCCGTGACCGGTCTCGGTCACGATATCGAAAGCTTATGGGCCGGGCTGTTGGAGGGTCGAAGCGGCGTTGGGCCGATTGACCTCTTTGACCCCTCTGCCTTCAAGGTCCGCTTTGCCGGACAGGTGCGAGACTTTCAGCCCGAAGTTCTATTTGGGCCGAAAGAAGCTCGCCACCTCGACCGATTCGTTCAATTCGCACTCGCTGCTGGTGATCAGGCCGTCAAAGATTCCGGGATCGACTTCAGTACCCTGCCCCTTCACAGGTGTGGCGTCATGATCGGTTCCGGTATCGGTGGTCTGAGCGAATTTGAAACTCAACACAAAACCATGCTGGAGCGAGGCCCGTCCCGCATCAGCCCGTTCACCATACCCAAGCTCATGGTCAATGCATGCAGCGGTCACATCTCAATCCGCTTTGGGTTGACTGGTCCAGCCTCTGCCATAGCAACAGCCTGTGCCTCGGCCGCCAACGCCATAGGCGATTCCTTCCGCCTGATCCAGTCCGGCTATTCCGACGTGATGATCACCGGTGGTAGTGAAGCTGCCCTGACCCACATGGGTCTTGGTGGATTTGCAGCCATGCGTGCACTCTCCACGCGGAACGATGAGCCGACCCGGGCCAGCCGTCCGTTCGACAAAGATCGGGACGGTTTCGTCCTTTCCGAAGGCGCAGGCCTTCTGGTTCTGGAAGAAGCCGAAATCGCCGAAAAACGCGGTGCCCGGATCTATGGTGAACTTCTGGGATATGGGATGTCAGCCGACGGCTCGCACATCACCGCCCCGGATGAACAGGGTCGAGGAGCCGCCCGAGCTATGGGAGCAGCCTTGGCAGATGCCAAACTTGATCCATCCAAAATTGGATATATCAACGCACACGGCACCAGCACATCGCTTGGCGACCTGGCTGAAACGCGAGCCATGAAGACCATCTTTGGCGAATATGCCAAGAGCCTTCAGATCTCCAGCACCAAGAGCCAGCTCGGTCACCTTCTGGGTGCATCCGGTGGAGTGGAAGCTGTGGTCTGTGCCCTGGCCCTTCAAAGAAATGTTCTTCCGCCGACGATCAACCTGGAAAACCCTGATCCCGAATGCGACCTTGATTACATCCCCAACACGCCTCGCGACGCGAAGGTGGATTTCATCATGTCCAACAGCTTCGGATTCGGTGGCCATAACGCCAGCCTGATTATTGGCAGATACAAGGGCTGATCCCTCTGGATCTTGATCCACGATGGTTTCAGCCTCATTTTTGAAAATGATCAATCAGGTGGGTCTCGGCCCACCTTTCTCTATTGATAGGAATTGCACGCATGACGACGCCTGCTGTGGACATCCTGGGAAGCCGTGTCGATAGTGTCAGCCTGACCCCCAACGAAATCAAGCGTTACTCGCGTCACCTGATCATGCCGGAAGTCGGCGTTGAAGGTCAGAAACGACTCAAAGCCTCAAAGGTGCTCTGCGTTGGGACCGGCGGTCTCGGCAGCCCTCTGGCGTTTTATCTGGCAGCAGCCGGCATCGGAACGATCGGCCTGGTGGACTTCGACACCGTCGACGAATCCAACCTTCAGCGCCAGATTCTCCACTCCACCAAAGACATCGGCCGACCCAAAGTCCTGAGTGCCTCCGAGAAGCTGGTCGCCCTCAACCCCGACCTGAATGTGGTTCAGATCACGGACAGAATCACGTCCGAAAACGCCCTGCAGCTGTTCGCTGAATACGACGTGATCGTGGACGGTACGGACAACTTCGCCACACGGTATCTGGTGAACGATGCCTGCGTTTTGCTGAACAAGCCGAACGTTTATGGCAGCATCTTCCGGTTCGACGGTCAGGCGACGGTCTTTTTCCCACCTTATGGGCCATGCTACCGCTGTCTCTATCCAGAACCACCGCCAGCTGAATTGGTTCCGAACTGCGCTGAAGGCGGAGTTTTGGGAATCCTTCCAGGCGTGATTGGAGTGATTCAGGCCACAGAGACGGTCAAGATTATTCTGGGCCGGGGCCGTACGCTTCAGGGCCGTTTGATGCTTTACGACGCTCTGGACATGTCGTTCCGTGAGATGAAGGTTCGCAAGAATCCGAAGTGCCCGATCTGTGGGCCGAACAAGACCATCACTGCGTTGATCGACTACGAAGCATTCTGTTCAGGCGGCAACCTGACGGGTTCGCATACCAAGACAGAGGAGACTCAGGCCGTGCGAGAGATGGAATCAAAGACCCTTCAGGCACGTGTCGCCCAAGGCGACAAACTGGTGATTCTGGATGTTCGTAATCCAGCTGAAATTGAGATTTGCCGAATTCAGGGTTCAGTGGTAATCCCACTTCCAGAGCTTCCGAAGCGGCTGGGCGAGTTGAACACAGGCGACGAGATTGTGGTGCATTGCAAGAGCGGCATGCGGAGTCAGAAAGCGATTGAAATTCTGCAATCCGCCGGTTTCAAGAACCTTCATAATCTGACGGGCGGAATTTTGGCCTGGATCAACGATGTGGACAAAAATCTGCCGACATATTGAGGCGGAAATTAGAGGGAAATAGCGGTATTCAATGAAATTTCCTTGGCTCTTCCTTGACACAGACGCCTGTCTCAAGTAAGATAGATCCTGTAGACGGCCCCATCGTCTAGTGGTCTAGGACACCGCCCTTTCACGGCGGCAGCACGGGTTCGAATCCCGTTGGGGTCATTCAAATGCAACCGGCCTGAAAAAGGCCGGTTGTTTTTTCGGTGCAAGTGATCTACGGCCCCATCGTCTAGTGGTCCAGGACACCGCCCTTTCACGGCGGCAGCACGGGTTCGAATCCCGTTGGGGTCATTTCAGTTTTTTTCGTGGTTTTCAGATATTTTATAAAAATAGCCGGTCAGCTATTGCAATGTGATTGGGTCTTGTTCTACTAAGGGTCCGTCATTCTGGCGGAACAGCTTTGAACGGGCACCCGGTACGAAAGTTATGAGGTTCAAAATGCGTAAAGGATTCACATTGGTCGAAATATTGGTTGTTATTTTCATCGTTGGTATATTGATCGCCCTTGTTTTGCCAGCAGTTCAATACGCGAGAGAAAATTCGAGAAGGATGGTCTGTGTCAATAATCTGAAACAATATGGTATTGGTTTGAATCAATATGTTTTAGATTACAATCGTTTTCCTCCAGGAATTTCCGGTAATACTCAATTCTCATTTCACATATTGTTAATGCCCTATATGGAGCAAAAGAACGCTTATGATCAAATCAACTTCAACAATATCTCGATTATCGAATCGTTTGCAAACAGCACAGTCGGTCGGTCTAAAATTTCAACACTTCAATGCCCATCCGACCCAATTGCAGCTTTATTTATATCAGGCGATTTGATCTCTCCAAACAAGACCAACTATGTGGGCAACATTGGTGATGAACGAATCATCGTACATCCTAATGGTATTTTTGGCGACAAACCTATTGGTCCACAATCTGCAACCGATGGACTTTCAGGCACTGTAGCCGTATCTGAGATGCTTGTGAGCAGCAAAAACGTAGAGCATCGACTAAGAACGGTCTATTCCCCGTCAGTAAAACTTTGGGGAGGAACGAATGATTTTGAACTTTTTACGTCCAGATGTCGCAATTTGATTTTTTTACTCCCAACTTCGGTATGAATAAAGGGGAAATCTGGATGTTTGGCCAACGCCACCAGACTTTATACAACCATGTTATGCCGCCCAATCAACCAAGCTGCAATTTTGTTTACAGCACAATTTCTTCAATAGCCAGTTCAGTCACAGCCACCAGCCTCCACTCTGGCGGCGTCAACGCCCTCTTCGCCGACGGCCACGTCCAATTCGTCAAACAAACCATCCAAGCCAACATTTGGCGAGCCATCGGCACACTCAATGGCGGAGAGGTCATCTCGGCAGATGATTATTGAATCAAAACATCCGGTTGGCTACGACCTTTAGAAGACATGAATGATTTTTACTATCTTCGTGACTGCCAATTTTAAGGTGCTTTCTTGTTATGAAAAACGGCCAGGATAACCACCATGAGATCAATCGATTTCAATCGACCGTTCCACGTGAAACCGCTTCAAATATCAGCCAGAACCCTCCTGCCCGAATTTCCCGTCAATCGTCGCCGCCAGGGTCATGGCGATAATCTGTTGGATATCACGGGGCTGGGTGGGCGGCATCACTGGTGCGAATAGAGTGGGGTTGTTATTGCTCTCGCGTATTTATTTCTCGTAATGGTATCTCATTTGTGCGATGAATAATGAACCATCCATGATTCGATAAACAAAACGATGTTCGCTGTTGATTCTACTTGACCAATAGCCTTTCAAGACATGTTTCAAAGCCTCAGGCTTACCGATGCCTTGAAATGGAGTTCTGCAGACTTCCTTTAGGATCAGATGAATTCTCTCAAGACATCTCAGATCGTTGGCCTGCCAATAAAGATAATCCTCCCAGGCTTGTTCCGAAAAAATGATTTTCATTGGAGTTGATTTGGGTCCACTTCAATTCCATGTCCCGACTCCAGACTATCAATCGCATTGAACAAACGACGGGCGTTGGCAGGACTCTCTAACAGGTAGGCTGTTTCTTCCAAGGCCTGGTAGTCTTCCAGCGAGATCAGCACGGCCTGTCCGGAATCCGCATCGCCAATCAGAACCGGATCATGATCCTGACAGACCTTCCGGATGGTGGTCGGAACCCGTTTCTGAAATTCGTCAATCGAAATCATGTTCATTTCTAGATTCTCCTGATGGTCATTTTATCATAGATCGGGAATAGATCGCCGCAACAATTGTGCAGAATCATCGCCTGTGATTTTACATCTATACGCCATAACTCTTAAAAGCATGGCCGATGCGACAAGTTTGGATATCTCATCCCGGTTCATCAATCACGTGCCCCGTTCCACGTGAAACCGCTTCAAATCTCAGCCAGAACCCTCCTGCCCCAATTTCCCGTCAATTGTCGCCGCCAGGGCCATATCGCTAATCACATTGGTCATGGCCCGGCATCGTGAAAGCAGCCAGTCGACAGCCATCAATAGAGGCACAATTTCCTGAGGCAGACCCACCGTGGCCAAAACGATCGTCAGGCTGATCAAGCCTGCGTCAGGCACTCCGCCAATCCCAATACCGGCAATAATGCAACTCAGTGCTGCCAAGGCCTGCTGGCCCAATGTCATGTGAATCCCCTCATACTGGGCCACGAATAAAACGGCCATGGCTTCGTAGAGTAAAATCCCATCGTTATTTAAATTCGTCCCGACGCACGCCGCCAACCGCGCCGCCGACTTGCTCACACCCAGCTTTTGCTCAAGTGCAATCAAGGTGTCGCGCATGGTCGCCAGGCTGCTCGATGTGCCCATCGCCACTGTGACTGGATGCCGGGCAGCTGCCCAGAACTGCTTCAAAGAATATCGGGTGCCCCAAAATATCCAGCTTTGATAGACCACCAAAATCTGGATCGCCAGCCCGCCCGTCACCACCAGCACATAAGGCCCCAGCAAGGCCAGCTTGGCCAGCCCGCCTTCGCCCACAGCTTTGGCCACCACGCTGAATACTGCCAAAGGAACCAGTGCCACCACCCAGCGCATGATCTGCTGAATCACTTCAAAGCCAGTCACCACAGCGTGCTCCACAGCCACATAATCGGTTCGCCCCTGATGGATCTGAAACTGCTGCACCCGCCTTAATGCAGCCCCAATCAATACGGCCAAAAGCACAATTGAAATCACCTGATTATCAAGGAAAGGCTGAACGATGTTCTGTGGCACATATCCGAGAATCTCTTTCAAAGGCTCAATCTTGCGACTGGCCGGTTTGATTGTCGTCGATGCCGCTGATTTCAAATCGGCTGACGGCTTCCAGCCCACCCCAGGCTGAATCACGTTCGCCAGAGTCAGGCCGATGACGACGGCACAGGCCCCATTGATGGCGGCGACAGAGATCATCCGCCAGGCCTGCTTCCAGGTCATTTCGGTTTTCAGAAACGCCTCAAGCACGGCGAACAGGATCAGCGGACCAGCCAGCGTTTTGATCATCCCAATGATGGTCGAACCAATCGGGCCAAACACGACGGCCCTGGTGCCGAAGAGCAGGCCGACGGTAATGCCCAGAATCATGGCCAGCAGGATCAGCTTCACAGGCCG
>CAMCFM010000134.1 GCA_945874095.1 Candidatus Kuenenia stuttgartensis | reverse complement strand
ATCCATTTGTTTGGCTCATTCTCGGCAAATACAATCGAGTCAAACATCGAGCCGCTGACGGTCTCAAGGCTAATCAATCCACCTCCACGCTGATTGAGATCGTCTGAAGTTGCCCAGACTTCAATTGTTTTTTCGGCAAATTTACTTTTGAAGGTTTTTGACCGGAAGTATCCGGTTTTACCATCCAGAACCAATGCTCCTGACTCGAGATGGGCGTTTCCAACAAGTTCGCCATGCAATTCCCCGATGGAGTCCGTTAATCCATCGTCAAATTTCCACATGGAAAACGGCTTCGGTAACGAATTGGATTCATCTGGGACTGCCGTTTTGGTCTTGATCTGAAGCCTTACGGAGTTTTCAAGGGATGATAGTTCGGCGTAACCGAATTGAATCTGTTGATCAAGCGACTTGATTTTCAATTCGTTCTGTGATTTTGCGAACGCCTTTTCACCATGCTGGACCCCATCCATCGCCGATATCACGCTATAATATTCACGGCTCGTAATGGGGTCGAATTTGTGGTCGTGACAGCGGGCGCACTGAATGGTGAGTCCAAGAAATGTCTGGCCAAGCACACCGGCATTTTCTTCAAGTTCGTCCTGGCGAGCCAGCAGACGCATCCGTTCACTGCCTCCGACAACCGTGTTATGCACTCCAGCCACCAGAAATCCTGATGCAGCAGAACCGGTCGGTCCAGGCTCGATCAGATCACCGGCGATTTGCATTTTGACAAATCGGTCATAGGGGATGTCGGAATTGATGGACTGAATGACCCAATCACGAAATGGCCAGATTTTGAAGTTGGGTTGATTGCGTTCAAAGCCCAGACTCTCGCCATATCGAACAACGTCAAGCCAGTGGCGTGCCCAGCGTTCACCAAACCGAGGGCTTGCGAGAAGTTGATCGACGATTTTGCGATATCGTTTTTCAGAGGGATCTGCCACAAATTCTGCAACGATTTCAGGTGTGGGTGGCAATCCAGTCAAATCATAATGCAATCGACGGATCAGGTCGTGTGGAGCCGCAATCGGGTTTGCCGTTAGCCTTGATTTTTGTAAGCCCTGATTGATGTAAAAATCGACTGGATTCTGCCCTGACGGGATTTTTACGGGTTTTACATCAATCGGTTTGAATGCCCACCAGTCGAATCCGGCACGGGAATTGGTTGTAAACTGAAATGGGTCCAACGAACCTGACGGCCAATTTGCACCTGATTTCAACCATGTTTCGAGTAATTGTTTTTCTGAGGCAGTGAGAGGTTTTTTGGGCGGCATTTCATTATCAGCAACTCTCTGCCATAATAAGGTTTCATCCAATTTGTTTTTAACAAGTGCCGGGCCATTTTTACCACCCTTGAGCGCAGACTTTTCATTGCTTAGATCAAGGCCGCCTTTGAGATTATCTCCTGAGTGACATTCCAGGCATCTGGATGAGAGCAAAGGCGCAATATTCTTCTCGAAAAACGACCGTTCCGATTCCGCATGTAAAGTATTTACGGAACAGAGCCAAAGCATCGTTCCAGCGAAAAGGATGCGCAAATGGGATTGGCGTTGCTTCATGGCTTTGATTCTGGATTGTAGGCTGAGCGGGTAGGAACAGGGCCGACAAGAGTTGGAAGGGAGGAGGGGATTGATCGACAAATCCACTCTACGATCTTGGGCCATCTCAAATTGTACAGGCTCAACGAACGGTTCGCAAGCAAGATCCGTTTTTTTAAGAAATGACTGGAAATCCACTTGATAGAATTGGTTAGAGACTGTTATCCAGACTTCCAAATCCCGGATTCAGGAATGTTTCAGTTGGATATCCAGAGACGGGTGAAAGTGGCTGATCGAACTTAAAATGCGTAGGCGAAGCCCCAGTTATATGTAAAAGCTGGGCCAGCGTATTTTTCGACACCGACATTATAATTGCCCCAGGTGCTCCATTTCTTTCCGATATAATAGAGTGCTCCAGCACCGACAACGGTATTACC
The DNA here is from genome assembly GCA_945874095.1 of Candidatus Kuenenia stuttgartensis. Classification (GTDB taxonomy): domain Bacteria; phylum Planctomycetota; class Planctomycetia; order Isosphaerales; family Isosphaeraceae; genus QWQI01. The sequence goes on along the minus strand of CAMCFM010000134.1, from coordinate 7,166 downwards.
GCCGTAGCTTGGTAAAGCAGCGTCGTTGAAATAGCCCTGGACAAAAAACGCAAGATCTTCTGTCACCGCTTTTTGAATTGACCACTGAGCATTAAACTGAGGCACATAGACGTTGCCAAGGCGTGGAGCGCTGGTGTTTGCATTCTGGAGGCCGATATTCCATTCGAAATTCCAATCGTTGCCGAAGTTGTAATCGAATAGAAGGTTGATTGCACCTTGTACACCGCTTTGGAACTGGCTTGAACCCGTGGCTGTGCTCATATAAACTTCCATACCCATAGCAGGCATGAATGACCGGATGCGCTGTTCCCAGAAATTGACTTTAAAGTCGATAAAAATGGGCGACCAGCCAGTGGCGTAATCTGCAGGGCCGACGCCGGTGCGTTTGTTGCCGTCATAGCGGGAAAAATAAGTCGGGCCGTTTGAGAACAGGCGAAACTCGACACGGTCGGTGAGGCCGAACCGTAAGAGATAGCCTGCATTGTAGTTATAGGCCTGAACGTTGGAAGGGCCAGAGACTTGAACCGGCTGGGTTTCGAGATAGATATGGCCACGTTCGATGGTATAGGCAGAGTTCGGGAAATTTGCCGAGTCAGGGCCTGGGTTACGGATGGAGAAGGGGAGGGTTGCATCGGCCAGCACCTGGCTGAAAAAGAGCGTATTCAGGCGTGTCAGGAAGGTGGGTGGCAATTCGTCATCGGCGGGTTCCTGAGCTTCGCCATCTTCTGGTTGATTACGATATCGCTCACGAATTCTACGCGTCTTTTCAGGGAAGAGGACATCGAGAAACCCTGGAGCTTCTTCCATGTCTCCATATTCACGAGGCCCAGGCTGACCGAATCTGCCAGCGCCTTCAAGAGGCCTTCCCGAAGCGGATTCATCGAACTGAAGTGCTTGACGGGCACGTTCGAACAAGGGAGTTTCACGACTCAAATAAACGGGTTCTGAGCTAGAGACACCTGATCGCGGACCAGGTTGACCAAATCGGCCAGTTCCGCTACCTCGACTTTGATTGACCATCGGAGCAGCGGGCAGGGGAGGTGGAACCTGAGACTCGACAGGCTGTTCAGCCTCAGGGACGGCGATCACCTCGACCTCCACTGGTGGCTCCTGGGCGGAAATGGAGGGAGTCAACAGATCCATAAATAGACATGAGACGATCGCAAGCCCTGATTTTAAAACCAGTTCGGCAAGTTTCCGTGGCTTGGGTATAGTCATCTCGAATTTGTACCAGTTTGCAGGTGGATCCCGAAGGACCAACGGTTTCGAATCGATGGATTCCTCAATTTCGTCAAAATCGGTATCGTCCGAATAATCCTTACATCTTAACTTTTGTGGTCAGAGAAGGCTGAGTGGCGGATCAGGGATTGGGCAGCAGTCTTCGAATAAGTCTAATACTCTACAGGTTTTATAGTTAATGATAGCAATTGTTTTGTCATTTACGCCGAAACCGGGGCTAGTGCCAAGCCGGCTCGTAAACCATACCTGTCCAACATCTGGTATCTGGGCTCCAGATTTCAGAATGAGAGAGGTGAAAACAACGGAGGTTGTTATGGAGTCAAACTTTAGCGAGGGGATCGACGTTGCCGGCGAGATTGCGATTCGACTGGAATTGGGATCAGGCGAGGGTTACGATGGTTCTGTCCGCCTGACTTTTGGTCACGAAAGGCGATCTGGCAGATCACTTTGATGACTTCCGCAAGTGATTTGACGAAAGAATTTAACTGATTAGAAAGTAGGATATTCTGTGTGATAACAGACTTGCGATTGGTCGAAGAGTGTTTAGGCTTCAGCAACATGGCGATGATTCTCCAAAACGAGAGGAAACCATTGGACCCAAAATCCTGAGGTTCAGGATTAGAGAGAGACTGAAGACGTATCGAGAGAGTGAGGAGAGGTGAGCAGGTCACTACTTTAAATGTATCCCTGAAAGTGAATGAAGTCATCATGATTTCTCAAAATCTTCAAAAAAAGATTCGGTAATCGAGGATAAAGTCAGCTCTTAGTCATTTACAGGTAAGGGTTTCATCTGTTTTGGCCAAGGAGTCAGCCGATGGTAAAGAAATAGAGTGGATGAGCAACAGGCCGAGAATGTCGATGAGCGAATCGTTTGACGACAGGAGAAGTTTTTCATAACTTTCCGGCATCCGCTTGTCAAAGTTAGTATGATTAATGTATGGAATCAGGATCATGCGTCAGGCTCAATCCTTTTCGATGAAAAGATTCGAGCTTTGACAGGAATCACAAACCCAAAGGTAAAAACAATGCATTTGAATCCCATAAGGGCGATGCTACTGGCCGTTATTTTTCAGATTGGCTTGTCGGTCAGTTATGGCCAGTCCACACCATCAGTCAAAGTCTGGAATGATCAGCAGAAGCCTGTTGCAGAATCCATTGAGCGATATACGGCTGCTTTTAACAAAGCGGATACGAAATTGCTGACCAGCTTTTTCAGCGACGATGCCAGGCTGGTGACGGTGGACGGCGAAATCTATGAAGGCCGCGAAGCAATTCTGGGACTCTTTTCGGAAGGCTTTGCCGGCAATCCCGGCCTGAAGATGACGAACGATGTTAGAAACATACGGCTGGTGAGTGAAGGGGTTGCGATCGAAGAAGGCTTCAGCGTGACCACAACCGAGATGGATAAGAAGCCATCGACTGTGGCCTATCATGTGGTGCACGTGAAGCGTGATGACAGGTGGCAGATGTTTGATATTTTTGAAACGGCCCCTGTTGAGGATCCCGCTTCGGAATCGCATACAGAGAAGCTGGCGGCCTTGGACTCGATTGTCGGGGAATGGGTTGAGGAGACAGAGGCAGCTACAGTGCATCACATCGTTCGATGGTCGCCTAGCCACCGTTATTTGCTGATTGACTATCGGGCTGAAACTGGTTCAGGCAAAGCTGTTACCGTTTCGACTCAGCGAGTTGGCTGGGATCGAAAATCGAGGTCGATCCGGTCGTGGCTTTTTGAGGAAGATGGGGGGCATGGAACGGCCGTTTGGACTCCTGAGCCTGTGGGTAAGGGTTGGAAACTCAAGGGCGAGGCAGTTCTTGCAGACGGACGCATCGTGACGGGAACGACCGTGATGGATGCGACCAGGCCGGGCCAGATCCAGATTCGCAGCTATGATCGGACAGCGGACGGTGAGCAAGTCGAGGATGCAACAATCCGGACTCTTGTCCGCAAGCCACCTACAAAGCCATCAGTCAAAAAATAAGAGGCGGAAACAGATGAGATGCCTTGGCCCTTTGAATTGGCTTCGAAGTGGTTAAAACAAGGATTATCAGAAACATTTGCAGCAAATTAACGGGGTATCGATCATGCAGAACATGTCACGAATCATTCGGCTGGCAGTTTTATCACTCACCATTCTCGGCATTGCCATGCCTGAAGCGCACGCATTTCGTGGAGGTGGAGGGTTCCGTGGTGGTGGAGGCGGTTACCGTGGTGGTGGCGGAGGAGGCGGCTATCGTGGAGGCGGTGGTGGTGCCATATCCCGGCCGAGTTACAGTGGTGGTGGAGGTGGTGCGGCTCGATCAAGTTTTGGTGGAGCTGGTGGTGGTGCTGAACGCTCTTTCAGGCCATCCGAAGGTGCTCGACCCTCTGCGGGGGCTGGTGGTGCAGGGATGGCCAATCGTGGTGGAGCTGGCGAGTTTGGGAGAGGTGGAGCAGGTGAATTGGGACGGGGTGGAGACACGCATCCGGACTTTGGCCAGAAGCCTCCATGGGATGGTGGAGGGGCGGGCCGGAACGTGAATCCAGGGAACCGTGGAAACCTGAATAACAACACGGCGAATCGCGGCAACTTTGACAATAACAATGTCAACCGGAACAACTTCAACAATAACAACGTCAACCGGAATAACTTCAATAACAATTCCCTCAATCGGAATAATTTCAATAACAACAACTTCAACCGGAACAACTTCAATAACAATAACTTTAATCGCAATAACTTCAACAACTGGGGCGCAAATCGTGCCGGTGGTTGGGGATATCGTGCAGGATACGGTTACAGGCCAAATTACTGGGGCAATCACGGTAACTGGTATAACGGCTATTGGGGCTGGCACCGGCCTATGATCAATAATTTCTACGGCGGGTACGGCATGGGCGGGTTCGGCTGGGGCATGGGCACTGGCCTTTTGATGGGCGGACTGAGCGGCTGGGCACTTGGTTCGAGCCTGAACAATTGGGGATACATGCCCTATAGCAACCCTTATTATGTGCCTACAAATACAGTGGTTGTGTCTCAGCCTGTATATGTGGACGGAGCCTCTCAGCCGACTTACACTCAGTCCAGCTATAACTATTCGGAGCCGATCAATACGGAGGCACCGACTCCGGATCAAGCAGTTTCGGATCAAGCCCTGGCGACATTCGATCAGGCTCGCAACGACTATATGGCGGCGAATTACACTGCAGCTCTGACAGGCGTAGAGAAGGCCATCGGGCAGCTTCCAAACGATGCCGTTCTGCACGAATTTCGTGCTCTGACCTTGTTTGCGTTGGGACGATTTGGTGATGCGGCATCGACACTTTATCCCGTGCTTTCGATTCAGCCGGGGATGGACTGGACGTCGCTTTCAAGCCTGTATCCAGATATCAACACCTATACGACACAGCTGAGAGCACTTGAAGCGGATCGCGATGCGAATCCGAACAACTCGGCTGACCTGTTCCTGCTGGGATATCTCTATTCGTCGATGGGTTATAAGGATCAGGCTGCAAATGAGTTGACAAAACTGGTTGCACTTCAGCCCAAGGATACGCTTTCGGCTGGCCTTCTGAAAGCGATCCAGAACTCTGACAAGCCTGCACCCGATACGGCCACGGCGGCTGCAAACACGGTGGATGCTGCAAACAGCCCTGATAACAGCAAGCCGCAATCGCCGATGAATCCTGTTCCGGCAGCACTTTTGACAGGGACATGGTCTGCCAAGCCTGATGAGACTCGAACGATTGCATTAACATTCGAGCCTGACTCGAAGTTCACCTGGAGCTTCAATCAGCCCAACGGACCTGCTCATACGTTCAAAGGTACTTACACGTATGCGGAAGGTGTTTTGGCACTGGTTTCGAATCAGAACGGACAGGTCATGGTAGGCCGGCTGGACAAGTCTTCCGACGCGGAATTCGAATTCATACTGGTCGGAGCGGCTCAAGGTGATCCTGGTCTTGATTTCAAAAAGAATTGAAACCTGGCCTTGAAACTGGTTTTGAAAAAAATGGCCCGGCTTTAATAAGCTGGGCTTTTTTATTGAATTTGAAAAATCATGCTCAGGATACAGGCATAAAAAATGCGCCAAAAGTGTTTTGGCGCATTTTTATGATTAGTAATTAGCAGAAGAATTACTCTGCAGCCTTTTTGACAGGATCAGGACGCTTTGGAATTTCGTCGTAGCCTGGCAGAACGGTTTTCACATCAGCTTTGGTGGAGCCTTCAGCCTCACCCAGAATGAACTTCAGGCCGCCTGAAAGCAGGTTCTTGTAGTGGGCATTGGCCCAAACATCTTCACGGTGTCCCATGGAGGTGTAGAAAACGCGGCCTTTGCCGTGCTGGCGGGACCAGGTTTGTGGGAAGTTGGCCCGGTGGTATTCCCAGCCCTTCATTCCGTTGGTGACCTGGGCATAGATGACGTGCATGTCGTCGGCGAGGTTGATGAGTGAATACCATTCATCGTTGATTTCAAATTCATGGTGGCCGAAGCCATCAGCGCCTGGGAATTTGTGATCCTTGACAAGCAGTTTGGCAACTTGCTGAGGGCCGTGAGAGATGAACTCTCCGCCAATGAGTTGAATGAACGGGTCGTTCTTGCCCATGCCACGGTGGTGGCCGAAGGTGTCGGTGGCACAGTGCATGCCCATGAAGCCCTTGCCGCCTGAAATGGCTGCATAGAGGGCTTCTTCACCCTTGGCAGACATGGCTGGCTGCTTGTCAGTACCAGTTTTGGTGAGGTCGCCGGTGGTTTCGAAGGCGAAGGCGTCCCACTGGCCAATCTGATCAGGCTCGAACATGCGGCCATCTTTGCTGCAAGTCACTTCAAGGCCGAGACTTTTGCCGATCTCTGTAAAGATTTTGTCGGCATGGGATGGCTCGCCGTTAGGGCCGAGCTTGATCACGGAATGCTCAAAGCCGGAGCTTTTTGTGAAGAACAGAACTTTTTTGCCTGCCAAAGCAGATTGGCCGACGGAGGCACCAGCGGCCAAGCCGGCCATTCCGAGTGCTGAAGATTGGAGGAAGCTGCGTCGATCCATAGACATATCAGGAAATCTCCCGGGTGGGGTGTGTGGAATGTGGCAGAGGAAGGCGACCTTCAGGAGACAATCTGATTGGGAGTTTTGCATCCCGAATCATGATTGACGAACGCGAGTCGCCCATTCTGAGGTCACACCTAAATTGACGCAAAAGTGCGATTCAATCAAGTCAGAACTATCGAAATCTTCAAGATTGAGCGTTGGCACTTATCTAAAGTGAGTGGACCACATCATGAATCCATGCCCGGATCTTCCTCTGTGCGAACCCCTAGCGATCAGCATGGATACCACTCTCACGACTGAAATCTAAGGTCTGAGATTTGGGGCAGAGCCGATCGACTAATTCTTTGAAAAGATAAACAATTATGTATGCCAAGTCCCTTGACCTGGAGAGCTTTAGCTCGTGTTTACCTGTCGAATGACACCAACAAAAAAGCCCAGCTCGACGATCGTCTCGGGCTGGGACTTTTTGTCTATTCGAATCCTGATTCGATTATTTGTCTTCAGGGTTCAGGAAGTTGAATACAGCCCCTGCTGCAAAACCTCCAGCGAGATCAGCAATGATATGAAGCCAGATCGAAGGCAGGTGGATGGCTCCCATGAGACCAGCGCCGATGGCGACGGCTGGGTTAAAGGCACCACCGGAGATCGACCCGACAGCAAAGGCGCCTGACAGAACGGTGAAGCCAATGGCCAGGCCATAGAATGAGTTGCCGGCGGTCCCTTTGGCTGTGGCTACATTAAGCACAACATATGCCAGAGCAAAGGTATAGAGGAATTCAGCCAGGCCGGCTGCAGGGATATTTGCCGGAGCAACAGCGGAACCGCCACCACCTTTAAGGAACATGGCGATAAAGGCAGCAGCAACAGCGCCGATGGCTTGGGCGGCCCAATAGGCTGGCAA
>CAMCFM010000133.1 GCA_945874095.1 Candidatus Kuenenia stuttgartensis | reverse complement strand
TCCACTACATCAAGAAATTGCTGCTGTTCTTTTGCCATTTACATATCATACATGATTCTAAGGAATATCATAACACCAAACTGTTAATTCTGTCCCTTCCGGATAGCCTTCGAGATCGTCAGGAACCACAATAAAGCCGTCGGCTCTGGTTGTTCCGGAAAGGATCGACGCGCCTCCCACAGCCAGCGGGTAGACCATTTCTCCGTTGGGACCGTTGCGGATCTGAACTCTGACGTAGTCCATTCTGCCCAAAACGGAGGAAACTTTCTGGGCAAGTTGCATCTGTTTTTTGGGGTATGGCCATTCCGGATTCCTGCCAGAAAGCTGTCGGACAATCCGGCATCCAAAAAAATCGTAAGCGCACAGGCAACTGACTGGATTCCCAGGAAGTAGTAGAACGGGGGTTGAACCAATCAGGCCGAAGCCGGTGGGGCTGGCTGGTCGAAGTGCCACTCCATGAACAAGTAATTGGCCTTGACTGGCAAGAATGGAGGGTGCGTAATCCTCTGGCCCAGTCGAACTGCCTCCATTAATAAAGATTGCATCAATTTTAGGATCATTTGCGAGTTCGGAGATCATGGAGGCAAGAATTTCGGGAATATCCCACACTGGGCCTATGAAAAAAGGCACTCCTCCATCACGTTCGACAAGGCTTATCAGCATCGGAGAATTCATGTCAGCAATCTTGTGCTCGGATCCCGATTCAAATGCTGGTAGAATTTCATTTCCTGTGATAAGGATTGCAATTTTAGGCTTTTTTATCACGGAAATCTGACTTAATCCAAGACCACTTAAAAGACCAAGATCCTGAGGACGCAGAACTCTCCCTTCATTCATTAATTGAATTCCAGGCATAACATCCTCGCCAGTTTTGCCAATATGGCGGCCAGGCGTGACTGACTCCCGGACTTTGATCTGGTCGTCGTTGATCTCGGTAAATTCCACAGGAACAACAGCATCCGTTCCATCGGGAATAGGGGCGCCGGTTGCAATTGCGACAGCCTCACCGGTTTTTACGATCCCTGAAAATGCCAGACCAGGGCGAGATTGACCAATCATAGTAAAAATTGTAGGTGTATAATAATCAGATCCGAAGGTTTCGTTGGCTTTGAGAGCAAACCCGTCCATCGCGGCCCTGTCGAACGGTGGAATTGGCTTTTCGGAGATGATGGACTGAGCTAAAACTCGACGAAACCCATCGCGTGTATCGCAATTTTCCGAGCTCATTTGAGCGACGTGATTCATGATTAATGCCTGCAGATTGGCAACTGTCGATCGACAGCGAAAGCCTTTGCCTCTCGGGTCATAAATAGGAGATTTGTCGGAGGGGATACTCATACGATTACTTTCTCAAAATTTGGTGATACAAGTCAATAAGAAGGTGAGAAAATCGCAATGCAGTTGCCAGCATTGCGACTCGAAAAGGCTTATTAAAGAAGCGTCAGCTTAAATTGACGGCGGATTTCGTCAGCTTTGCAAAGAGATCTCCGCCCGCTACTCCGTCACGGTTGCCATCAATCGCTCTGCCCAGGCTATCAGTCAAGCCAATTGCCCTGATTGTGAAAAGACCTCTGGCGCTTACAATAAGCCTGCCTGAAGGCACGATGGTTATCGTTCGTGTGGAAGCATTGTATTTGACAGAAGCAACTTTAAACAAAACGTCATCTTTGGTGCCGAACCTTTTATCTCTACCAGCAGAGCTTATGATTTGAAAGTTCGAAAGTCGGCTGGCCGTTGTAGCGTTCAAGGCATCGCTGAATTTGAGATTAATGGACGTGACTTGACCCGACTTCAGCCTGACAGCCGTAATACTCAGAGGTTTAACAAGAGCAGGTGGAGCTGGAACTGGGTTTACCGTGATCTGGACCGTTTTGATGGCTGACTGGGATGGGGCACCGTTATCATTTGCAACAATGGTCACGCTGTAGGTTCCGATTGTTGCATTTGATGAAACTGTGATGTTACCATTGGCGGACTGAATGCTGATGAAATTCGGAATATTCCCAGACAATTGATAGCTTAATGTCTGCCAACTGTCAGAGTCAGTGGCTTTGGCTTGAAAGATCAGAGGACTTCCCGCGATGACGGACTGGTCAGAAAGGGCTGAGAAAATCGGAGCGGAATTGGCGACAACCACATTTCCAGAAGTGGATGCTGATTGGTTACCATTGCTCGAAGTCGTCACGCTAATCGTGAAAGTTCCGAAGGACGAATAAGTTTTTGACCCACTCACAAGAAACTTGCCATTCGACTTTGTAATGTTACCAGGGGAAGAAGTTCCATCGCCCCAATTGATCACTGCGGAAAGGTCAGATGCAAGTCCAGCTGAATTATTATCGGTGATTTCAGCCACAGTTCCATTTATCAGGCCAGAGCCATTGGAGCGTATCGGGCTCACGAAGGTCATGGAAATTGGTGCATCGGTCACAGTCGCAGTCGTGGTACCTGAGATCGAGACATTGTCAATATCGTCTTTAACAGTGATTGCAATGGGATAAGTACCATATTTCTGATAAATACCGGTTCCTTTGACAGAATAAGAACCGTCTCCAAGTGCAGAGACAAAGCCGTTGTCAATTCTGCCATCTCCCCAGGTGATGGTGGCTGTGTAAGTTGAAGATGTCTTCGGTTTTAAAGGAGTAAACTTTGTAACGATTGTATTTGCAAGCGATGTGCCTTCTTGGGAATTTACGGGCTGAGTGGCGATTGTAAACGGTTCCGCAACAAGTATCTGGACTGATTTCTGGGTGGATTGCGAAGGAGTACCGTTATCGTTTGCAATCACGGTCAAGGTATAACTACCTAGAGGTGCATTTGCTCCTACCGTGATGTTTCCTGTATCTGGCTGAATGCTTAAAAAAGTTGGGGAGTTTGCGGCCAATTGATAATTTAATGTCTGCCAGATGTCAGAGTCTGTGGCTTTGGCTTGAAAAACCAGAGGACGGCCGACGATGACCGACTGATTGTCCAATACTGAGAAAACCGGGGCTGCATTTGCGATATTAATGGAACCAGAGCCGGATGCCGTTTGGTTACCAGAGCTTGTTGCCGTTACGCTGATCGTGAAATCTCCGAAGGACGAGTATGTTTTTGATCCACTGACAAGAAATTTGCCATTCAGCTTCGTAATTGTACCTGAGGAAGAAGTTCCATCGCCCCAACTGATTGAAGCGGAGAGATCTGAAGCAAGCCCTGCCGGATTATTATCGGTAATTTCAGCCAAAGTTCCATTAATCACGCCTGATCCACTGGGTCGGACAGGTGTTACGAAAAGAACTGAAACTGGTGCATCGGTAATGGTTGCGGTGGTGGATCCTGAGATCGAAACATTGTCAATATTGTCTTTGACAGATATTGCGATTGGGTAAGTGCCGTATCTCTGATAAATACCGGTGCCTTTGACAGTATATGAACCGTCGCCCACTGCAGCAACGACTCCGTTATCAATTCTGCCATCGCCCCAGTCAATGGTAGCGGTATAACTTGCGGCAGACTTTGGCTTCAAGGGTGTAAACTTTGAAATGACTGTATTTGAGAGAGTTGCACCTTCCTGGATATCCACGGCCTGTGTTGCAATCGAAAATGGATCTCCTACCGTGATCTGGATGGCTTGCAGATCCCATGGCGAAGAGGTGCTTCCGCGTGTTGTGGCACTTGTTTCTTTGACACCAAAATAAAATCCAAACGTTCCTTTATACCCGGTATTTGGAGTGACTGTCACCACATTGCCAGTGATATTAAATGTGCCGGGTGGCGTTGCGTCAGCAAATTGTGCACCATAAGTCAGTGGATTATTTTCATAGTCGAATGCCGAGAGATTTATATTAAGAGACGTATTGGTATATGTCACCTGATTTGTTACAGGCCCAAGAATCGGTGGATCGTTGGTTGTATCTGTTGCGCTGGTGGCTGTAAATGTTTTTGAGTCCGTGCCGCCTTTACCATCGGAAACCGTGACTGTGAAACGAGTGGTTCCGACACCTGTCGATTTTAGCTGTATCACAGTGTCTGTTGCGTTATTGACCAATGACATCGATGTGATTACGACGGATGTCAATGGCTTGGAACTCCCATTGACCGGTACTGCGCTGATGGCTTGCTGAACATCGAAACCACGAACCAGCTGCCCGAAGATGGCGTGATTAAAATCGAGGAATCTTTGAGGGCCGCTGGTGATAAAAAATTGCGAACCGTTGGTATCTTTGCCAGAATTCGCCATGGCCAACTGGCCAGTCCCTGAGAAAATCGCTTCAGGTGAAAACTCATCATTAAATTGGGATGAGCCTAGCAGACTACCGGTGCCGGTCCCATTCGGATCGCCACCTTGAATCATGAAATTCTGAATCACCCGGTGGAAGATCAGACCATTATAGGCCCCGTTATTGGCTAGTCCAGCAATGGTATTGACTGTGGTTGGGGCGATATCATCGAATAATTGAAAGATCATGTCGCCGTAATTAGCGACCGACATTTTCAGATAGGGGTGCCCGGTTCGAACCGTTGAAAGGACCGTTCCGTTATCGGATGTCACGGTGTAAGTCAGCGGATCGCCGTCTGAGTCTGTGGCGGTCACAGGAAGCATAAAAGTTTTTGATGCAGGGACTTGCGCATTTGGAATCACTGCAAGCACAGGTGCGGCCATCAGTGCGCGGTCTTCGAGCTTATCCAAGCCGAGAGGAAACCTTCGTGAATTTTTCCGAGCTTTCATCGAACTACTCCATCGTGTGCTCTTTGGATTCGATTCGTGACTGCAATGCCCTTGCTTATCCATTATGTGGTTCTTCAAGAGCAAAGGCAAGCGTGATTAGATGCATGCTGTGATTTGGAGACATATGTAGACATGATCTATTACGATTCAAGTCAAAGGATTGTTCGATTCAGTGGACTAGAACCTAGTAAGTTCATCGCTTTAGGAAGCTCAACTGCTTGAGTTTCCGCTAGGGTCTCGTCGATGGGAGCGTCTAAATTCATCAATAATTTCGATGTTAGGGGCCTCTCGAACTTTTCTTGTCCTGAATATGCGTTACAATTCGTTCAATCGGTCGAGGGTAGGGCAGGGCGTACGAATCTGGCTCGATTATGAAAATTGGACCAGCGGTGGTCATAAGCCGTCCGCTGGTTCCGGTCGTTCTGTCGATTTATTCTGATATCTGCGTCAATTGAGGTCGAATCGATCCAGGTTCATCACCTTGTTCCATGCTTTGATAAAGTCATGGACGAACTTTTCATGGGCATCGGAACTCCCGTACACTTCAGCCAATGCGCGAAGTTGGGCGTTCGAGCCAAAGATCAGATCGACGCGTGTGCCGGTCCACTTGACTGCACCGGTTTTGCGATCGCGGCCTTCGAACAAATCGGCCTCATCTGAAACCGCTTTCCACTCGGTACTCATGTCCAGCAGATTTACGAAGAAGTCATTGGTCAGAACCTCTGGGCGATCTGTGAATACACCGTTTTGTGAGGCTTTGACGTTTGAATTCAGAGCCCGCAAGCCGCCCACGAGAACTGTCATTTCAGGTGCAGAGAGGGTCAGTAATTGCGCTTTATCAATGAGTAGAGATTCAGCCGAAACTGTGTATTTACCCTTCAGATAATTACGGAACCCGTCGGCGATTGGTTCAAGTACAGTGAAAGAAGCCACGTCGGTCTGTTCGGACGAAGCGTCCATCCGGCCTGGAGAGAACGGAACAGTCACGCTTAAACCGGCGTTTTTCGAAGCTTGTTCGATGGCTGCACTGCCTGCCAGAACGATCAAGTCTGCTAGAGAAACCTGCTTGTCGCCGGTCTGATTGCTATTGAACTGGGCCTGAATGCGTTCCAGAGTCTCGAGAACCTTTGCCAGTTGGGCAGGCTGGTTGACTTCCCAATCCTTTTGAGGAGCGAGCCGAATACGGGCTCCGTTCGCACCTCCGCGTTTGTCGGAGCCTCTGAAAGTGGAGGCGGACGCCCACGCTGTGGAAACCAGATCTGCGACAGTGAGACCGGCACTTAATACAATCGTCTTGAGAGATGCAATGTCCTGATCATCAATCAACTTGTGATTGACAACGTCGATTGGATCCTGCCAGATGAGGACTTCTGATGGAACATCAGGGCCGAGATAACGAGCCCGTGGGCCCATGTCGCGGTGGGTCAATTTGAACCAGGCTCGGGCGAAAGCGTCGGCGAACTGGTCGGGATTGTCCATAAAATGACGAGAAATCTTCTCGTAAGCGGGATCAAATCTCAGGGCCAGATCTGTAGTGAGCATGGTCGGCAGGAGCTTCTTGGACGGGTCGAAAGCGTGAGGGATGGTCTCGCCCGCTCCCTTGGCCACCCATTGGTGAGCACCAGCTGGACTCGTGGTAAGTTCCCATTCGTAATGGAACAGGTTCTCGAAATAGTCGTTGCTCCACTTCGTTGGAGTTGTGGTCCAAGTCACCTCCAGGCCACTCGTTATGGTGTCAGGGCCCTTGCCGGTACCAAAGCTGCTTTTCCATCCCAGCCCTTGTTCTTCCAGGCCTGCGACATCTGGTTCAGGACCGACGTGCGATGCGGATCCAGCGCCATGAGTCTTGCCAAAGGTGTGGCCACCTGCAATCAGAGCAACGGTCTCGGCGTCGTCCATCGCCATACGGGCGAAGGTTTCGCGAATATCTCGAGCGGATGCGACTGGATCAGGTTCCCCATTCGGGCCTTCAGGGTTCACATAAATCAGGCCCATCTGCACGGCTGCAAGCGGATTTTCGAGATTGCGATCGTCTTTATAGCGATTATCGCCCAGCCAGGTCGTCTCAGTTCCCCAATACACATCTTGATCAGGTTCCCAGACGTCTTCACGACCGCCGGCGAAGCCGAAGGGCTTGAACCCCATCGTTTCGAGAGCGACGTTGCCGGTCAGGATGATCAGGTCAGCCCATGAAATCTTTCGACCATATTTCTGCTTGATAGGCCAGATAAGTCTGCGAGCTTTGTCGAGGCTGACATTATCAGGCCAGCTATTCAAGGGAGCAAAACGCTGCTGACCTCTCCCCGCTCCACCACGACCATCGCCGGTCCGATAGGTGCCTGCGCTGTGCCATGCCATGCGAACGAACAAAGGGCCATAGTGGCCAAAGTCTGCAGGCCACCAGTCTTGCGAGTCGGTCATGAGCGACGCGATATCTTTTTTTACGGCCTCTAAATCAAGACTTTGGAACTCCTTAGAGTAACTGAAGTTCGCACCCATCGGGTTGGAATTGAGGGAATGCTGGTGCAAAATTTCGAGTCTGAGTTCATTAGGCCACCAGTCACGATTTGTCGTACCTGTACTGGCGGCTTGTTGGAACGGACATTTGCTTGCGGTTTCTGACATGGATTTGTTCCTGATTCTAGGTGGGTAATGGTGAGTTATGTTGCTGGATCAGTTCCAGATTTGCCTTTATGCACTCTGGACAAGTGCCCCAAAATATCAGTTCCGCTTCATCGACCTCGTAGCCCATCTTCTCGTCAGGTGTGAGGCAAGGAGTCTTTCCGGCAGAGCAATTTACGTCGACGGTTTTACCACATTTGCGACAAATCAGATGGTGATGATTGTCGCCGACGCGATCTTCATAAAGGGCTGGAGATCCAGCGGGTTCGATTCGTCGAATGATGCCCTTGTCGACCAGAACGCCTAAGACGTCATAGACTGCCTGTCGAGAGATAGTCCCAATTTCGGAACGGACCTTTTCCGCAACAACGTCGGCAGTGCAGTGTGGCCATTTCGAGACAGCCCGCAGGACCGCCAACCGCTGGGCCGTGATTTGAATACGATGCCTACGAAGGATTTCGAACTTTTCATCACTCATGAATTTTATGATAGTCATTTTTTTGACAGAGTCAAGTATTGGAGTCGTTAATTCCTTGGCGAGTTTCGTCTTGACAGTACACGTTCTATGAGGCATTATATTAATCACGCAGGCGTAATTCAGCGGTAGAATGCCAGCTTCCCAAGCTGGACGTCACGAGTTCGAATCTCGTCGCCTGCTTTCATTGTAAGTAATTACCTGATAGCAACTTGTGGAAACCATGCGATGGATGAAAATAGCCTTTATGCCGCTCGGAAATCGGGGGATTCCCCCGTTTCGAAATTAGCGGAGTCCATTGGCATGAAGGTTCCCAAGTATCGTCGCCACAAGAAAAACTACGCCCGCGTTGTCTTGAACGGGCGGGAAATCCACCTTGGTGTTTACGGTTCCCCCGAATCCAAAGTGATGTACGAACGCGAGATAGCCCAATGGTTACAAGTCGGGCGGAAAACGCCCAAACCGAAACGCCAGAAACCCACCTTGGAAGTCGGGCGGGTATCCATCGTTGAGATGGCGGTTCACTATCTGGAATTCGCCATTGGCTATTACAGACGCCCCGACGGAACCCCAACAGGGGAATCGGATAACATCAAAGATGCACTACGCCCCCTACGTCGCCTATTTGGAGATTTTGCGGGGGACGCCTTCAAACCCGCCAATCTTAAAACCCTACAAGACCACCTTATCCGTTCAGGGTTGGCCCGCTCCACCGTCAACAAACGGGTCAATCTGATTCGGCGGATGTTCAAGTGGGCTGCGCGGGAAAGTCTGATACCCGCCCAAGTGGCGATGGATTTGGCCGTGGTCGATGGTCTACGTCGGGGGCGAACCGTGGCCCGTGAACCGGAACCCATACGCCCGGCCCCTGAATCGGATGTGTTGGCTATTAAAGAACATGCATCGTCCACCATATGGGCCATGTTGCAAGTTCAACTCTTAACAGGCATGAGACCGGGGGAAGTTTGCAAACTCAAAACCGTCGATTTGATCCGTACGGATGATGTTTGGGAATATCGACCAATCCACCACAAGACCGAACATCATGGCAAGAAACGTCGGGTGTTCTTTGGGCCACAAGCTAAGGCTATTGTGGTGGAGTGGTTACAACCTGAAACGCCGAACGCGTTTCTATTTTCACCGGAAACCGCCGTGGAACTCCACCGGGCGGATATGCGGAACCGTCGGAAAACGAAAATCCAACCTTCACAAGTGGATCGCTCTAAACCGGCCCCCAAGATCAAGGCCGGGGCGTGTTATCAGGTGGGGACGTATGGCCGGGCTATAGAGCGGGCGTGCGAGCGGGCCGGGGTTCCCCCTTGGAGTCCAAACCAGTTACGACACTTGGCCGCTACGAACATCACTAGGGA
>CAMCFM010000132.1 GCA_945874095.1 Candidatus Kuenenia stuttgartensis | reverse complement strand
CCAATTTCGTTGATGTGTGCTGCCACAAACCGTGCCAGGGGAACGGTATGATCAAACCTCAAGGCGAGTTCGCCAGGCGTTCCACCGGTGTTGACCACATCAAAAATCTGGCGGAGAACTTCCTCAGAGCCAGCACCTTTGCCAGTCAGGACCTCTTTACGCTCAATGTGAGGAGTTTCAATCGGCTGAAACCCAAACGAGCGAAACGTCCGGCGAAACTGGTCAACAAGTCGTTCTCGAGGCTTGGCCAGACTCGGTGGTAGGTCGCGCAGCCCACTGGCCACACGCGCATCAATCAACAAGGGGCTATCTCCCATCTCTCCGCCATTTTTGATCCGCAGGGTTTACCCCTGTCAAAATAGCAAAAATCACGAAAAATGGCAAATCCGCCACGAATGATTCACAGCCGATGGGTGCCCTCAGTCTGTGGATTGTTCAAATCTTTGTCAGATCTGGCCTCTGCTGATGCCACTTGGTTTGCGACTGATAGTAATGGCCCAATCGAGCCAAGACCATTTCCCCGTAAGCTCTTGTATCCATCTGGATTGATGTCGGCAGACCCGCTTCATCCAACCCTGAAGGCAAAATCAACGATGGTGTTCCACACAGGTTCCCCGGCCCACCAAGGCTTTTATTCGTGAACGGTGACCCAAAATCGCGGTCGATCGGATAGGCCGTCTGTGCCGTCGGCACGGTTAAAACCGCATCGTAAGGCGCCAGATACGTGTCGAAGGCTTTGCACAAAGGCCCACGCAATCGCTGAGCACGCACAAAATCTACTGCTGGAACGGTTTTATCCGCATATCCACCAATCTTGTCTTCAGGTGCTGTGACTTGCCGAACCAGCCCTGAATCGACCAACTCCTCAAACGCTGATGCACTCTCAGCCGCCAGAATCGTCAACAGGACGTCTGCAAAAGGTCCGCTGGGCATATCGATTTCGACCACGTCCGCCACTTTCCGGAATATCTCCAATGCCCTCTCAAAATTCGCCTTCACAGCTGGCTGAGACTTGGCTACCCCATCTTTCAAAATGGCCAGTTTGAACCGATGCCCCGGCTTCAGATCGGACCCCGTCCATGCCTGATTCGCAGTCGATCCATCTTCTGGATCCGTACCGGCAATTGTCTTGAGCACGTGCACAGCATCTTCAACCGAACGTGCCATCGGCCCGATTTTGTCGAGCGTATAGCTCAGAGCAAAAGCTCCATAACGACTGACTCGGCCATATGTTGGACGCAGACCCGTGACACCGCAGTAACTGGCCGGAGTCGAGATCGATCCCCAGGTCTCGCTTCCAATCGCAAACGGAACCAGCCCTGCCCCCACCGCCGAACCGCTCCCGGAACTGCTCCCGCCTGACCAATGCTTAACATTATATGGTGTGAGCCCAGGCCCAAACGCACTGGCATTCGCCTGGCGATATCCCAACCCTCCAGCACATTCCACCATCGCCAGCTTGGCCACCAGAACTGATCCGGCATCCGTCAAGCGTTTGATCACGGTGCTGTCCACATCCACCACTCGCTTGACATACGGCGCACAGCCGTTCGATGTCGGATAGCCTTTGGCTGAGAGTAAGTCCTTTGCACCAAATGGTATGCCGTCCAAAATCCCAAGCGGCGTACCGGCCTTGAATCGTTTGTCGGAAGCCTCCGCCTGACGCATCGCCGTTTCTGTTGTTAACGTGGCAATACAGTTCAGCTTCGGACCATATTTCTCAAGCCTCGCCAAGTAAAATTTCGCCAGATCCACCGCTGTAAACTGGCCAGTCCGCAGTCCTGCTGCCAAATCGGCGACTGTCGCAAATGCCAGGTCATCGTTTAAAGCCATCGGCTTGGCTGCAATCACAGTGGATAGAGGCCGATCTGATCCAACTTTCGGCAGCTCCTGACGAAACGGCTGGAAGGCTGTGAACGGGCCGTCAAAGTCGTTCAGCGTTACGGCACGCAACCGCTTGGCCCGAAAGTAATTGGCCGAAACATCGCCACGCACCGCTTTGGCTTGATCCGGCGTCAAATGCTCGCCAAACTGAGCTGTGATAGTCGCCATTCGTCTATCAATTTCAAGCTCGTTGGGCGAAACCACCGGAGCTTCAGGCTGTTTCTCAACCGTTTTTTTCGGTTCGGCTAACTTGGCTGGATCATCCAGAGCATGGGCAGTCTGGACTGCTACCAAAGTAGTCGGAATGATCATCGACGCATTTTTGAGAAGAGCCCGCCGGTTTAAATCTGGATGCTGGCCTGAACGTGTGTCACGCATGATTTAAGACTGCTCCTGATGCTGAACCGATGACCGTTTACGCCACCACTGAAACCCATAGAAAAATGGTATACCGGCGGCAATCAACCCCAACCCGGCAATCGACTCCACAGGATCCTGTGCCAGCATGCTTGCCAAAAGTACGAAACTGGCCACACAGAAGAGAATCGGTGTCCATGGATAAAGCGGGACCTTGAAAGGCCTTGGGCGATCCGGCTCGCGTTTGCGAAGCACGAAAACGCTGGCTGCTGCCAGCATGTAGAAAATTGTGGCTCCAAAGATCACGTAGGTGAAAAGCACGTCGTATAGCGGAGTGTTGTGAAATTTCGTCCAAAGCCCGATCATCCACGGCGGAAGCCCTGAACTTGCTGAAGGCTCGGCTACGATCAGAACCGTCGTGATGAAGGTCAAAATGATGGCCCAGAGTGTCTGGGCGATGATCGAAGCCGCTGGGGTGGATGTCGTCGGATTCAGCCGCTCCAGCCACTTGGGTGCATAACCATCGCGAGCCACTGCAAAATACGCCCTTGGGCCGGTCAAAGCATTGCCGTTTAACGAGATCAATGTTGATGCCATCACGATGACTGAAATCACTGTGACACCGGCTGGCCCAATCAAAACTTGCCAGAACTCCGCAGCCACCACTTTGGGCGAGCCCTTCACTGTACTTGCGCCCTTGACCATGTCCAACGGCAAAACGGCATGATAGGCCAGTGTGGTGCCCAGATAGAGCAAAATCAAAATGGCGATGCCGCCGGCCATCGCTCGCGGAAGTTGCTTCTGAGGATTTGTCAGCTCCTCAGCCAGAGGGGTCACATTCACCCATCCATCATAAGCCCAAAGTACAGCCACCATTGCGGCCAGAAAACCCGTGTAGGTTGCCGGATGTGCTGCATCAGGCCCCACTGGGCTCCAGTTGGCCGTGGTGCCTTTGCCTAAAATCAGTGGGAGCAAGATCATCGTGGACAATGCCAGAATCTTCAGCATGGTTCCGACCACCTGAAACCGTGCTCCATGGCGTGTGCCCTTCACATTGATCAATCCCACCACCGCCATCGCCATAATGGCCACCATGGCTTGCCACCAAACGGGCGATATTCCACCAACCGGAGGCATCAACTGACTAAAATATGTCGCGAATGCTGCTGCAAGTGTCGCCATGGAGCCAGTTCGCACCACCCAGAATTCCGCCCAACTGAACAGAAACCCTGAAAGTGGGCCAAAACCTCGCTTCAGATATTCATAAGGCCCGCCCGCCCTGGGCATCATCGCGCCCAACTCAGCCAGAGTGAGTGCCCCAGCCGCGCTAAACAGTCCACCGATCAACCACACAGCCACAATTCCGCCCACAAATGGAACTCCATTTGCCACCTTGGCTGGCACCAGAAATATCCCTGAGCCAATCACCGACCCAACAATCGCCGCAAGTGCTGTCCACGCACCTAAAACGGCGGGTAGCTTTTGACCCTGACTTTGCTCATCCTGCATGGCCTTGTTACCCCAAATATTGATGACGGCGAAACTTGCTCTCTGGTTCATGCCCATCTTCGCCTCTTCAGGCCTTCGATGGCAATCCCCTTAAAATTCATCCAGCCGCAAAACCCCTACAACTCATTCAATCGCTCAGACCGCTTTAATTTCCCAGAATTCCCATTACTCTTATTTTGCCAAATTTACTCATTCTTTCGATTCCACCAGGTCGATGAATAAGTTGCCGGAGGGGCGGAGCTCCTTTTGCGAGAGTTTTACGGTTCATGCGGATTGCATGAACACGGTACTGGAAGCTCAGGATGAGGAGGGGAAGAACGGATGGACACTGGAAATTCGAGCCTTTTTAAGGGCACCACCGGGCTGTCTCGCCGTGAATTCAGTCTGGCCATAGCCGGAGCTTTGGCCACATCACCTTTAAGTTATGGTGCTGCCCGTAAAACGGCCGATCAGTTATTACCGATGGATCAAGTGGCACCTGAACGCCGCAACGAGGTCATGGAAATCATTGATTCTTACACCATCCACAAACAGGGCAAGCCGGAGTCGTTCCCATGCGATCCCCAGCTTTATTTAGCCTTGCTCAACGAGCCTTCGCTTACGCTGGCCTTGTGGAAAGATTTAAGCAACGCTCCTGTGCGGTTGCAGCATGTCGGCCCGAATCAGTATGAGGGCGACGATGGGATGGGCACCACGGCCACGTGGGAATTTATTTACCGATCGTCTCGTCTCCACGCACTTTATTGCAACTTGTCGCATGTTCGGCCCAAGTCGCAATCCAAGCTCGACGGCCGGATTGTCCTGATCGTGCGAACGGAATATTACAAAGCCCGCAGCGAGCTGGAACCTGCAGTGGTTCAGCACGATGTGGAAGCGTTCGTTAAAGTGGACTCCAAAGGCTGGAGAGCGTTGGCCAAGACCGTGCGACCGATACTGGAGAAAGTTCTCGAGCAACAGGTGCAAGAGGCCGGCTGGTTTGTCTCACTGATGGGTCGGCTGGTATCGCAACACCCTGTTTGGGCGGTGGATGTGGTAAAGCGAGACCGGACGATTCCAGCCGAATACCGCGATTATTTTCCGAAGGTGGTCGACCTCGCCAAAACGACGGAATATTCGACAGGTCGGCCGTCCATGAGAAATCAAACGGCACAATTTCAGCCCCAGCCTCGGGAAGTGTATCGTTGATTGTTTTCAACTGGTGATTGTAAAAGGGGCATCGAGTAATGCCACAATTTCATTCTGGCTGGATTGTGGCATCTATAATTCAAGTTCTTGATCTAATGCGCTCTACCAAATACGAAATTCGAAATTCTTGCAACGACAACTTGCAGTGGTTCAATTCAACTGAGTTGTTTTGCCGCTTAAGAATCCTATAGACTATCATCACAACTGAAGACAGACTCATTAGTATGAGGTTAGAAGGTTCTGGTATGGATTGAGGTACATTAGTAAACTGCCCTTGAAATCCAATTTCATACATGTTCGAAGTTTTGATTGAGAGTTTGTTAGCAATAAGACTTCCAGACATAGTGGTTCCACTCATTGTAACTGTTGCCCTTGGTGCGAAGATTGTTCCTGAAATACGATTATTGACCAAGGACAAAGTTGTCGCATTCGGAAAATTAAAAAGAACACGGCTAGGATCAAATCCATCCAGATCTAAAGACGATCCATTAAAAACGTTCTGAAAAACATAAGGCGACTTACCAAGAATGTTCACAATAGCAGTTGACTCTGCTGGAACCATTATATTGAGATTGGAATAAGGCCCAGGATTCTCAATTAGAAAAACATTTAGCTTCGGATCCATACCTTCAAGTGTTAAAATGCCATTTAAATCTCTGGAAATCAGCCCATTTGGATTGGTTGAAGCCAGCAAAATGGAATCTGCAATGAGATCCTGCCCAATTGCTTGAAAGTCATGTAGTGGCTGCAGAACTCTCGATACTTCTCCAAAACGGCTTGCCGTTGCAGCAAATGAACCACCAACTGCAATTTTCCCCAGAACATTTGTAGAAACCAGATTTAAGTTCCCCTGCATGTAAATACTATTAGTATTTGCTCCAAGTAACAATCCGTTGCCTTTCGCTGTTATCGGACCTTGTATCTTCAATCCAGAACCAGTCACATCCCCCAGGACAAAGAGGTTCGAAGCTCTGACAATCTGAGCCATTTCACATGAAGCTCCTGATTGAAACAAAAACAGTAGGACCAGGGCATAATAACGTTCTCTTAAATTCATGCTTGATTCCTCGCTTCATTGAATCGCATCTTGGTAGACTTTGTACTAGGTAAATTACAAGATTAACCAGCCAAGGCCTGACCAATCAGACCATGGCTGGGATAATCACTCTTGACCACTAAGCTATAGCTTTGCTGTCAGGAGCTATGAGAAGACACTTCACCAGTAAATATATCCCCCATTAAAACCATCAACATCAAATCCGGAACTACTTCCGAAATTGTAATCAACGAATGTATTTAGAGGTCCCAAGTTACCCCAGATGAAGCTGAAGACCGGTGACGTCACATCCACATTCACTGTGTCAATAGCGACAGTGTTATTACTTAATGAATTACCACTGACGATGACGACGAATACACTGTCGCCGTATGTCGAGTCGTAATCTCCATTCACATCCAGCATGACCAGAAGAATATTCTTATCGCCCGTTCCAAGGGTGCCCTGGGTATTCAGGGTGAACCCTGTACCACCAAAGGTGCTTGAATTGGCAACTTGAATATTATAATCACCATCACCCACATTGAAGTGCATCGACTTCGTCTGAGAATTTACTACGACGAATTGCGAGACATGCTCAAATTCGGGTGCCCAGGTGTTGTTTGCAACAACAATATTCATCTCTCCACTCATCGCAGTTACACTATCTACAATAATATCGGTATTATTGCCAGCACAGATATAAAGAGCGGATGGTGGGCAGTTCTGACCATCAAGAATGGTACCGGTTTGATCGCCTGGGAACACACATGGAAGCGTATATCCGGCAATACTTTTGGTGATCAGAACATCGGACACATTGATTGTATTGGTGTGAAGCGTCAGGCAGTCGCATACATAGCCTGAATCTGCATCACCAGTACAAATGACAAGTGAGCTCACGGTAGTACGGACAACATTGATCGCGTGATCCCCTGTACCTCCAATAATACTGACTGCCTTAGCCGAAATGGGTGAGAAGTCCACGGCATCGACCGGTACACTCATACCAACATAAGTCGCCAGATTATCTCCGGTATTGATGGAAACAGCGCCGAGTTTACCTCCACTGACAACAATCGAATCATTGCCATTACCAGTGTTTACCGTTAGAGATGAACCCACGGTATCATTGGTCAGCTTAATATCCGATTTCGGCAATTGACCAACATTTGAGTTGATGGCCAAAGTATTCGTAGTCACAGAGTCCAGACTGATTTTATCATCACCCGTTCCAGCGGTTGTGATCGTGATACTCGTCGCAATCTTAAACTTATTCAGAGAGATGACATCTTTGCCACCTTGATCAAACTGAACAACAAGTTTGGTAAAGTTACTCATCGTCCAATCTCTGAATGCAACCCCATTAACGGCTGTAGCTGTGCCAAACGTACCCTGAATACGAAGCTTTGTCGTATCTGGGGCAACTGATACCTGAATACTATTATTACCTTTATCCCCTTTGATATAGAGAGTTCCTGTAATTGAATCAAGGGAAGTAATGACATTACCTGCCATAAGAACGCGTTCATCCAAGTTATCAATACCTGGAACTATTGAAGCACGAGAACGCCTCGATTTATGTGCCACTGGCTTCGCTTTACGAAAACGGTCAATCGATGTCATGGAACGGCGGATCAGGTTGCTT
This sequence comes from Candidatus Kuenenia stuttgartensis, assembly GCA_945874095.1. GTDB lineage: Bacteria > Planctomycetota > Planctomycetia > Isosphaerales > Isosphaeraceae > QWQI01. Next base: position 1,562 of record CAMCFM010000132.1, on the reverse strand, counting down.
GTCGTAGACATGGGAAATACTCCTTGGAATATATGCTCACTAACCACAAAATCATTGCTCATTTCACACGAAATGAGGCTGATGATCGATCCGCTGACATTTCAAGCGGATTGCAATCGCCAACAAATCCATCTTTTACACACGTAGTCTTTAAGTCAACCTGCAAAAATCTTTTAAAAAATGGTTTTTCAGAAATATTTTTCGAAAAACTATTTTTTCAAAAATCAAGATGTCCGATTTCCAGGAGTTTGACAACCCGATTTAAACTATTTCAAAAACAAAAGTTAAGCGACAAGTCGCGAATGGAACACAGCCCCGAAAAAACCGGACACACAAACAAGATAATCACGACGAGATTTTTTTGAAATATTTTCAAAACACACCTGTCCAACTTCCAACCTCCGTCTCAACCCTGGAATCGATTCAGACCACAAATCCAACCAAACCTGACGCCAGCCCGATCGCCCAAAACATCCGCAAAACACTTTAAAACAAGGCCTCGAAATGAAGCGGAACCCATCTTTTCAAGCGATTTCTTACACTTCAGGTATCCGTATCATCCAGATCCACAGAACAGGATCCCTACTTATTTTACGCAGACTACCCAATCCACCAGAATGCAACCCCCGTCCTGGATTTATCTGTTCGCGCGCTGACCAATGGACTTGATCACTCATCCTATCGTTACTGAAAGGGGCTGAAACGTCGACAAGAACCTGCTATAATCAAATTGTCTTTATTCGTCGTTCATTCAAATGATCGACTCCGCCCTGCCCTGCACCATCCAAGAACCATCGAGCAATCCTATCCATGCGACCGGCTTATAAAACTCGACCATTGGCACTGATCCTTAGCATTTTAGGCTTGTTACCAGCCATTTCGAATCAGCCCCTGAAGGCAGTTCTACAGGAAAGCCCTGCTGTTCGCCTTTTAAAGAGTGGCAAAGTTCCTCCAGAACGGCTTGGAACAGTCATTGGAATCATCGGCCGTCAGGGTACTGCCAGTGATTTTTCGGTGATTTTGGAAAAAGCCACGGATCCAAAAGCCTTCCCTCGCGATATTCGGATCAAGGCCCTTGAAACGCTGGCTGATGCCGCCGCCAATCGTAAGATCATTCCGGATAAGAACCGCGAAGCCCTGCTGCAAGTCCTTCCAGAACCAGGTCAGGCTGGCGATATCGCACTGACAAAAGCTGCGATTCGTAACATCATCGCCTGGAAACTCGACCAGGCATCGACCAAGCTCGAAGCCATCGCCAAGGCACCCAAGTCGCCAGACGATCTTCGTGCTGAATCCATGAAAGCTCTCGGCTTGTTGGGCGGAGAAGCCAACCTCAAAACCCTCACCGCTCTGGCCAACTCCATTCAGCCCACAAAAACCCGAGTCCTGGCCCTGTCTGCCCTATCGGCCGTAGCTCCCGATAAAGCGGCTGATCTGACTGTGGAGCTCTGGACCAAAGGTTCCACCCCGACCGGCTCGGATATCAGTCAAATTCTGACTGGATTCTTGAACAAAAGCGGTGGCCCGGAATCGCTCTCTAAAGCTCTGGAATCGGCCAAAGT
>CAMCFM010000131.1 GCA_945874095.1 Candidatus Kuenenia stuttgartensis | reverse complement strand
ATTGCCGAATCGTTTTGGAAAAATCATGAGCAGATGCAAGTTCCACTATTGAAATTGCAAGACCTGCCAAAGAAATTAAGTCAGAGGGAATTAGATGGCCGAAAGGGCACTGTGGCCTTGGTGGATGCAGCCGATGCCACAAGTTCAGGCGCATCGGGCGACAGCAATGCCATTTTGTCTCTGCTGCAATCCTGTGGATTTAAAGGCAGGACATTGATACCAATTGTTGATGCCAGTGTTGTTCAAAAAGCCTTTCAGTCAGGTATTGGCCAAAGTATAACAACAGTCATTGGCGGAACGTTGGATCCATCACGATTTGAACCGATTGAAATTACCGGAAAAGTCCGACTTCTGAGTGATGGCGATTTCCGAAGCGAGTCGTTCGGAGAGGTCTGGAGAGCTGGCCCCACAGCCGTTCTGGAATCCGACAATTTCACGTTGGTGGTGAGCAGTCGGGCGGTCAACCTCTATGATCGATCGTTCTTCTATGCCCACGGGCAAAATCCGATGCATTTTGATGCTGTGGTAGTCAAATCGCCGCACTGTCAGAAGCATATGTATGCCGACTGGTGTGACGAGCTCATTTTGATTGACGCTCCAGGCTCATCGAGTGCAAACATCCCTTATCTGGGCCACACTCGTTGTCCTAGACCGATTTTCCCACTCGACCACGATATTGCATTTACCCCTGTGGTAAAAATCTTCCAAAGAAATCCTTCAACCGAGAAAGGCTGAAACCGACTATGAAAATTCGTGAAATCAAATGTGCAGGGCTTCGTGGAGCGACCCCTGAAGGCGGCTGGAGTAACGAAATCAGGCCCGACGACTGCGTCCATACGCTGATAGCAGTGCATACGGATGAAGGTTTAGTCGGACTTGGATCGGTTTTTACAAACGACGCGCTGGTTCAGGCTGCCTTGAATTTGCTGGAGCCTCTCTATCGTGGTGAAAATGCTCTGGAACCGGAACGCGTCAGCGAAAAACTCCACCAAAACATGTTCTGGATGGGTCGGGGCGGTTCGATCACGCACGCGATCAGCGGAATTGACATTGCATTATGGGACATTCTCGGCAAGGCCACCGGCCAGCCTGTCGGACGACTTTTGGGTGGACGATATAGGGACAGGATCATGCCATATGCATCGCTTCTGATGGATGAGCCAGAGCGGATGAAAGATCATCTTCTGCCCGTCAAAACGCAAGGCTTTAAAGCATTTAAAATCGGTTGGGGCCCATTTGGGAGACGGAGTGCCGCAGTCGATGAAGCGATTGTTGCAGCTGCTCGAGATGCCATTGGCCCGGATTGCAAATTGATGGTTGATGCTGGTGGGAGCGACGCCCACTGGGCCGGCCGCTACAAATGGGCATTAAACACCGCCAAAATGTTGTCGAATTATGATGTAACGTGGTTCGAAGAAGCCCTGTCGCCCGATGCTTTGGAGGATTATATTAAGCTTCGGGAGCATTCCCCCGTTCCAATTTCAGGTGGAGAGGTTCTGACACGAAGGCAGTCATTCCAGCCATGGATCGAAAAACGTGCCTTCGACATCATTCAGCCCGACGTTACTAAAGTGGGCGGGATTAGCGAAGAACGCCGGATTGCGTGGATGGCTGAAGATTATGGGGTGAAATTTATCCCTCACGGTTGGAATACGGCGGTAGGTCTGGCAGCTGACCTTCAACTGGCGTCTGCTATTGCAACTACGGACTTCGTGGAATATCTGACTGGGTCGCCGTTTATTGATGAAATCACACTGGGTGGCTGGCAAATCGATGCCGACGGGATGCTGGCCATTCCCACCAAACCGGGTCTGGGTCTGGAATTGGACCCCGATGTGGTCAAGAAGTACACAGGGGTTTCAGACCTCTTGTAAGACCCATACCGCGATAGGATGTCATGATTTTTCCCTGGCAGTTTTTGAGATTCATCTCGTATTGGATAAGGCCGGAATTGAATTCCGGCTTTTAAATCCGACCGGGGGCTAGCGCCAAGACGGGCTAGATTCAATTGCGGAAGCCGTGGATATCGCCCTGCTGACTAGCCGGTCTTGGCGCTAGCCCAGGTTGCATTTCTAAATCGCCGAAACCGGGGGCTAGCGCCCTGCGGCTAGATCCGATCGCAAAAACTGTGGATAGCGACCTGCTGACTAGCTGGTCTTGGCGCTAGCCCCGGTTGCATTTCTAAATCGCCGAAACCGGGGGCTAGCGCCCTGCGGCTAGATTCGATCGCCGAAACTTTGGGATATCGCCATGCATCTAGCATGTCTTATTGCAAATCCCGATTGGTTGTTTTAAAAATGGGGATTTATTCGGGCCTGATTCTCAGATACGAGTCGAGAATCATTTCGTTCTTACAGATGTTTGATAGCTGGTAGAATTGAAAATCAAATTTACATAGTCCATAAAAACGGAACTCATCGAAAATTGAAAGATTAATACTAGCCAGATCCAGATGCATATGTCCAATAATAAAACGGGCAGCAGCAGGAAAAGTTCCCTGCTGCTGCCACAATATTACCGATCAATAACGATATTGATCGGTTTTGTATGGGCCATCTTTTGACACATGGATATAAGCAGCTTGTTCCGTGGACAGTTCAGTCAACTGAACGTTCAAGTTCTTAAGCTGCAGGCGTGCGACGTGTTCGTCCAAATGCTTTGGCAGAACGTAGACGCCAACAGGATATTTATCGTTTTCCAGCCACAGTTCAATCTGGGCCAGAACCTGATTTGCGAACGAAGAACTCATCACATAGGATGGGTGGCCAGTGCCACAGCCCAGGTTCACCAGACGGCCCTTGGCAAGCATGATGATCCGCTTGCCGTCAGGGAAAATGATGTGGTCGACCTGTGGCTTAATTTCTTCCCAAGCGTAATCTTCCAAAGAAGATACGTCGATTTCGTTGTCGAAGTGGCCAATGTTGCAAACGATGGCCTGATTCTTCATCTTGGCCATGTGGGCATGCGTGATGACCTTGTAATTGCCTGTGGCAGTCACAAAGATATCCGCCTTGTCAGCGGCATAATCCATGGTCACAACGCGATAGCCTTCCATCGCAGCTTGCAATGCACAGATCGGATCCACTTCTGTCACCCAAACCTGGGCGGAGAGAGCTCGCAGGGCTTGAGCTGAACCCTTGCCGACATCGCCATAACCAGCCACAACAGCAACCTTACCAGCGATCATCACATCGGTGGCCCGCTTAATACCGTCCACAAGAGACTCACGGCAGCCGTACAGATTGTCAAATTTCGACTTCGTAACCGAGTCGTTCACATTGATGGCAGGGAACTTGAGTTCGCCACGCTTGTGCATTTGATACAACCGGTGTACGCCGGTGGTGGTCTCTTCTGTTACGCCCTTGACGGCGGCCAGATTCTTGGCATACCAGCCTGGTTGGGAAGCGATGCGGGCCTTGATGGCCGCATAGAGAATGCGTTCTTCATCGCTTGTTGGGTTATCCAGAACGTGGATATCGACTTCGGCACGAGCACCAAGGTGCAAGAGCAAAGTCGCATCACCACCATCGTCGAGGATCATGTTGGTGTGGCCACCGTCGGCCCACTCAAAAATCCTGTGGGTGTAATCCCAGTACTCGGTCAGAGATTCGCCTTTGTAGGCGAAGACAGGGATACCGGCTTCGGCGATGGCAGCAGCGGCATGATCCTGAGTCGAATAGATATTGCACGAAGCCCAACGAACTTCGGCACCAAGAGCCTTCAAGGTCTCGATCAGAACAGCCGTTTGGATCGTCATGTGCAGGGAGCCGGTGATGCGGGCCCCCTTGAGCGGCTGACGAGCGGCATATTCGTCACGAATGGCGATCAGGCCCGGCATTTCGATTTCGGCAATCGCAATCTCGCGACGGCCCCAGCCCGCAAGGGCAATGTCGGCAACGTGGTAATCTTTGAAAGTAGCAGTTTTTTGAGCAACGACAGTCACGTTCATAGTCTCCAGTAACGATGAACGGGCGCCGTTACACAAGATTGGCCATCTCATCGAGCCTGGCAGGTACGCCCTCGCGTGCCGTCGCAGCGCCCCTCGTTAAGATGGGGAAATTGTTGACTTCAGTACAAGTCAACGTGGAACTACCATATCCAAGTCTTATCTATATTACAAATCCTAGGGTGAGGAATCAAGCTGAACGATTTCAGTTGTGCATTTATGACAGCACAAATCGTCTGGATGAAGTTCAGGCTGAATCGATAACTTACGGTAAAAATAGCCAGCCGGGCAGATCAGATTACTCCATGAGCGTAAACGTCCAAAACGTCATAACCACTACAAACCAAATATCTTATCACCACTCATACCGATTTAGAGCACCACATTTTGTTAAACAACACAAAACTGACTCGTTAAAACCGACTCTGGATTCCACCATATCCTGACGACACAAACCTATATATAGTCATGAGAACGGTTCACTGTGCAAAACAAGATGTCAGACGCAGCGAAATTTCTACACCAATCACACTAAGTGTTTAATATGAAAACAGATACACTCCTATTACAAAACGGGATAATGGAACAGGAGTGAGGTAGTTTGTCGTGAAAGATTGTCAACACCAGAGAATTCCTAACAAATGGCTCGAAAGCGACCGTTGTGTGATTCGCATAACTTCTGTTATGACAGATGGTAGAGTCAGGATTACGAAACGGATTGATCTAACGAATCATCAAAAAAGACCCAGCCAATGCCGGGTCTGTGGGAACCGTAATTCGATCGGCTTGATGCGATTCAGACGGCCGTAAATTTCGTCCGAGTTGCGGTGTATGTGAACATCCGGACCCAACTCGAACCTGTCTGCATCTCGGCTATGATGCGTAAGGAGTTGGTGTTGCGTTTGGTAATCACAACCCTGACGTTGACAGGATCGCTGTTGCTGGTCGAATCCGCCGGAGTTTTACCTGTGAAGGTCGCGGTCGTCGAAGTGGTCGATGTCAGTTTCAGCTCGACGGGAGGTGTTCCGTCTGCCGAAGTCATCGAAAGTGTGGTCACACCTCCGTTTGTGGCAGGCTTGATCACGAGTCCGTCAAGCGGCATATCGGTATTTTGCTGAGCCGCCAGAGCGGTTCGACCGATATACATGTTCCCACCCACAAGCCAGGTATCAAGGCTCGGAACCGATGGGAAGTGGATCGACTTTCCACCCATGCTTTTGGCGACAGCCTGCATGAAGTCGATCTTCGTGTTCGATTTCCAAACGCCTTTCAGCCATGACCATCCGGCAAAGCTGTTCCAGTCGTTGGCAGATATCGACTTACCCGCCTTGGCAGCGCCGATCAGTGGTGTTCCGGCAAGGGCAGAGTTCACAGAAAGTTGCACACCTGCCAAAGTGGCTGGCAGATCGCGTTTCTCAAGAGGTTGATCCACCGATGGCTGGAATTGACGGCTTGATCGCAAAGCGTCTTTGGAGCGGTCGTCCTGACCTTGCATGTTCTGATTCTCCCGGCTTCATGCCAGAAAGTGATGATTTCGAGGCACCAAATATGACCAGAAGATAACTCCTGGCCAGATATTGTCTAGGGCATTTTTTCAAGGCCCGTCAAATCGGACAGGCCCCTGCCCTTTTTGAACCACAAAACCCTGACCGGAGTGGTCCGTGTCGATTGTATGGGGGGCACTTGCTCCGCGGCCGTTATGACCTGAATCGAACCGCTCACCGAGATAGAATCGGGCCACATCGGGGTTGGCATAGATCTCTTCGGATGTCCCGTAGGCGAAAACCTTGCCCTCGCGAATGACATAAGACCTGTTGCAAACTTCCAGAGTTTCTCGAAACTGGTGGTCGGTCAGAAGGACCCCAATGTTATGTTCGTCGGCCAGGGCTCTAATCTGCTTCTGGATATCGCCGACGGTGATCGGGTCGATACCGGCAAACGGTTCGTCAAGCATGATCAGCTTTGGGTCGTTCACCAGACATCTGGCAATCTCCAAACGGCGGCGTTCCCCGCCAGAGACACGCATGGCCGGAGTGCGGCGAATTTTGTTCAGGCCAAATTGTTCGAGAAGCTGTTCCAGACGCTCTTTACGACGCTTTCTGGTGTAATCTTCGCGGTATTCGAGAATCGCCATCAGGTTCTGTTCTACGCTCAACTGACGAAAAACCGAGGAATCCTGAGGCAGGTAACCCATCCCAAGCCGGGCCCTTTGATACATGGGCAGACCGGTGATATCGTGGCCATTGAACGACACGGAACCGCTGTCGGCATCGATCAGTCCGATAGTCATCCGAAAGCTGGTCGTTTTGCCTGCTCCGTTGGGCCCTAAAAGGCCAACAATTTCGCCAGTGTGAACTTCAAAACCGACTCCATCGACGACCTGCCTGCGGCCATACCACTTTTTCAGGTCTCTGACCTCAAGCATCGCCTGCCCCACCGGCATTTCAGCCTTACTGGTGAATCGGGACGAAGCACTTTGGCTTGGGTTCTGTGGTACGGGTGCATGGGAGCGGGAAAAAAGGCCCATCGGTTCGATCCTCCGTGATCGCGGTCGTTGGTATGGTCGATTCAGGTTGCTTGAGATGGACGGTCAGCGAATGACTTTCATACGCTCAAAGTAGGGCCGGAATGGCACGAAGAAGTCGGGATTGACCTGAATCTTCGGCCACAAGGGACGCCCGTGAGGCCAATACACCATAAAGGCTTTGCCCACAATCAGGCGTTCGGGAACTTCCCACGACTGCCGGCCGGTTTCGTCCCAGCCACTAGCATTCATGCCAGGTTCTTTTTTATCACGCACACCCCAGGCCCGACTATCCTTGGATAGTGGACTGTTGTCGCCCATCATCATATAATGGCCAGGGCTAATCGGAAAGTCTTGATGTCTCGCTTCTGCAAATACGCCAAAACGCTTCGGGTCAGAGAGCAGGTCGAACAGGTCTCGGCTCTCCATAATTGGCGTACTCCAAAGGTGTTCCCCATAGTCGAAACCACTTGGGTAAACGCTGTAGTAAATGTCGCGAGTCAACGATAAGCGACTTACAGTGACAGAACTGTCACGAACGGCAATCCCCACTGGCTGAAGGTCAGCAGCCTGAGGGCCCGATTTTTCAGATGGGTCGGGCACATAAGCCACCCCTTCACCGAATGGGAGGCGGTGGCCGATCCAAACTGTCAGACGGTCGTCTACATTGGCAAATTTGATATGGAAACGTCCACCCTCTCGGATCGTCGTCTGAGCCTCGGCCAACTGCTTACCAGCTCTCAAGATTTTACTCTTACCAGTTTTAAGGTCGACAACGAACTGATTTGCGACACCGGCTTCCACCAATTCCACCCTGAATTCACCTGTGGGCTTGTCCACTTGAAGAAGTAAATCGACCGTGAGATCGCCCACCCAGTGGGGCTGAAACCATGCCGATTTATCGTAGCCGGAATCGCTTGTGAGGAACGTGTTATAGGCATAAAAGTCGGTGATCAGAGACGATCTCGGGGTGCCTGGAATCGTATTTGCAGTATTAATCGCTCGCCATTGAGCTGGATCGGGCACGCGGTGCTCATATCGCATATCCTGCCAGGCATCACCGCTGGGTTTGGCTTCGTACAAGCCATCCTCGAGCACTTTCCAGCCAGCTTCCTGAGATCTCCAGTGATTCCACCGCGGGTCGTCTTTCAGAGCTTTGGGCCTGTTTGAATCGTCGTTCACCATGATCTGCATGGCCTTCTGGTGATCGAGCGATTTTCGCTCGACATGAAACGGCTCCTTGGAACCGAGCTTTCGGGTGTAGATATTCCCTCTCTCAATTCTCAGCTCTTCATCTGGCATGCCCACAAGTCGTTTGATGTAGTTGGTTTCAGGCTCTTCCGGATACTTGAAAACGGTCACATCCCAGCGTTTCGGAGATCCTCCACCAATCGCTTTCGGCAAGTCGAACAGAGTCTTAAGAACCAGAATCCGATCGCCTTTATAATTGGGGTCTGCACGGATATCCGCTGCATATCGACAGTTCACGCACGTTCCCAGTGATATGGGGGCAGAGCCAGCACTCTCGGAAGCGTTCACAGCATAGCGATAGCCGCACTGGGGGCAGTCAATCTCTTTATGGCGGCCCATCAGGGTCGGTGCCATCGAGCCAGTGGGGATCACAAACGCCTCAAAAGCAAACGATTTGACCACATAAGCGATAATAAATGCGACAACGAACGACTCCAGTGACTCGCGCCATGAGCCTTCGTGCGAACTCCTCAGAACGGATTTGGAGGCCACGGCCTGAGATGTTTTGCCGCGATCAACCTGGTCAAGAGACATAGTTTGGACGAGCCTTCGATTCCATAGATCCACCGTTATATTCGTTACTTGTAGCAGATATCGTCGAATTGTTCTATCTCTTTTTTAGAAATGTTCACGAAAACTGACCTTTCAGCCAGATTATGCATATGACTCAACGCTTAAGGAACAGGCCGAGAATAACTTCCGGTTTTTTCAAAACCAACGAAGGTTAGCGTCAGGCTGGGACTTTTGATGTCCTTCGGACATAGCTATTAATAGCTGTTTCCGATGGAGTCCAAAGATAACACTTCCCAGATTTATGGATGTCCACAGGACATGCCTAGTAATGGCTGTCTCCTCTGGAGCCCAGACGAAGGAGGGTGGTAGATTAGGGCTGTTGATGTCCTTCGGACATGCATATTAATCGCAGTCTCCTCTGGAGCCCAATCACCCAAAAACCGGAAGTTATTTCCCGCCTGTTCCTAAGCCTAACTTTCTTACCAATAACGACTTTGATTTGAATCCATCAACGCCGTCCGCCCAAGTGTCCAATAAGACTTTTTCAGGATGAGTTCGTTCTGCCGTTTTCACAAGTTTTGTGGATTTTAGGATTGTGTCTTTAAGAGGTGTAAACACCACACGAAATTTGCCTAATCGCAAAATGCGAGCTAGACTTCATATACCACGCATTTCAACAGGCGTTGCGACAGTATGCGTTTAGCCAGTGAATCTCTCACCAACTTTGAAGCTCATCTCGACCCCCAAGGATTTTCAATGAATCGCCGAACACTGATCAAGACTTCTGCCGCAACGGCTGCTGCGGCTGCACCTGTCGTCACCATACTTTCTTCGAAATCCAAGGTGGAAGGTGGAGTGCCACGATCCCAGTTTGATGGGATGAACGTGGTCATTTTTGTCACGGATCAAGAACGTGCGATGCAGCATTTTCCTGGAGGTTGGGCTGCCCGCAATATGCCAGGCATG
>CAMCFM010000130.1 GCA_945874095.1 Candidatus Kuenenia stuttgartensis | reverse complement strand
TGTCAATCATAGCTGGGATAGGGCGGCCGGAGCCGTCAACGATCGACTCAATATGGCCATCGTCCATATGCGCAACGCGGTCACCCATAGGGAAAATTCGGTTGTCGTGCGTCACCACAATCACGGCCCTATCGTCGGAAACCGCCAGTTCACGAATCAGTTTCATGACAATCATGCCTGTTTCGTGATCCAGAGCCGCTGTTGGTTCGTCGCATACAAGAATTTTCGGTTTATGGATCAACGCTCTGGCAATGGCGACCCGCTGTTGCTGACCACCTGAAAGCTGGTTGGGCCGTGCATGAATTCGCTTGCCAAGTCCTAGCTGACCAAGCAGTTCGGACGCTTCTTTGACAGCCTTTAACCGCGGAACGCCTTGAATCAGGAGCGGAACGGCTGCATTTTCAGCGGCAGTCAGAGCGGGTAAAAGGTTGTACTGCTGGAATACAAAGCCAACATTTTTGGCCCTATATTTTGTTTTGTACCGGTCGGACATCGCTGTGATGGATTCACCAAAGATCGAAACCGAGCCTTGATCCGCATTGAGAATTCCGGCAACCACTGAAATCAAGGTGGTTTTGCCGCATCCGGACGGCCCGACCAGCATGGCGACTTCCTGGGCGGCTACGTCCCAAGTGATCCCCTGAAGGGCTTTAACGGCTTGTTCGCCTTTCCCAAACTGCTTACTGACAGAAGAAATACGAACTGCCAGACGCTTGGTTTGCGTCTTTGGGATATCAGGATTAAGACTCAATTCAGCTTCCAAGGTCAGTCAAAATCCTAGTGTCAGATTGGGCGAATGGTGGGGGTACACTTTCGTTTCCGGAATCAGCCTCGGAAAACGATGGCAGGTTCAAGCATAACGACTTTGAGAACGCTTAAAAGACTTGCCAGTACACAGATTATCATCGTCGCACCGGCATCGAGCAGTAGTAGGTACCAGTGTGTGTAAAATGCCAGTTCGCTATTCTGGCCGCGGTTGGCCATACCGAAAAGGGTGGCACCGCCTACGCCCAGACCATAGCCCAGAAAACCAACCAGACCAGCTTGCAGCAGGACCATTCCAACGATTCGCAAGTTCCCCACGCCCATGGCTTTGAGTGCGCCAAACTGGCGGATGTTTTCGAGAGTGAATGAATAGAACATTTGACCCGCGATGGCTGTTCCCACGATGAATCCGAGAATCACGGTGGTCATGAAATTGATCGGGATGCCGGTGTACCGCAGGTAATAGTTGATCGTTTTGGCGACGAATTCGTCGGTGGAAAGTGCAGCAAGGCCAGACTGTTGAGTGATTCGTTTGGCAATTTCCGCATGGTTCTGACCAGGCAAAACTTTGACCAGCACATAACTTAGAAGTTTACGCTCACGCGGGACGAATTCTTTGGCTCGACTGAAAGTGGTATAAATCACGGCGTTTGACTGAAACGTTCGCGACGCGTTACAAACCCCGACGACCTCGGCCCTGTGTTCGTTCATTTCCATTTCGAACAGAACCGGTGACGCTTCGGATGCAGACTCTGCCGGATTCGTGTTTGATATGTCACTGGCCTGGATGGATTTAGACATCTTTGCCGGATCTTGGCGGCGGCTCAGTTTGGCCAACTGCGATTTGAATTCCTCAGGAGTCTTCGTCAGGTTCAAACCCTGACGAGGAAAAAGCTTGCGCAGACCTACCTTATCCACTATCACAGAGTTCGGGCGATGCAGGTCCAGAAGATTACCGGTGAACATCTCGGCGGGTTCACCCACCAGAGAATTGTCGTCAAGTCCAATCAGAATCACCTGTTCCGTCACGTCCACCCGCTTGCCGGTGGTTTTGTCGAGGAATGTGAGTTTCGCCCGGGCATTGCCTTTGTAAAGCGGCACGGCCCACTGAATTCCCTCAACACCTCGAACTATCCCTAACTGCCTTTCAAGCATGGGTTTGACGTCGTCGATGAACTGTACGGAAGGGTCCATGACCCAAAGATCAGCGCCCCTGAGGTCATAAATCTGGGCGCATGTGCGAAGCATCAGGCCCCAAAAAATTGAGCCTTGCTGCATGATCAGAGCGGAAGCAAATGCCAAGCCGAAAACAATGCCAATAAACTTGGCACGGTCACCGGTCAGCATTTTGATCGCAATCCAGCCCATTTCTACGCATCCAATTCATCACTGAATCAAGCATGAACCAAAGTGAAGCACCCCTAGTCTATTGGATTGAGGGCGGCGGTCTACACTTATTTCAAATTTGATTGGGTTTAATCAAGCTGTGTTCAGCTTAAGACCAGTGTGCAAAATGAGATGCAGTTTTTGAACAGTCATCCATTCCCAGCTTCCGCTTCTACTGTCAGCCTCAGACCTTCCTCGAAATTCACGATCGGCCTGTAGCCGAGCACTTTCTGGATTTTGGTCAAACTTGCCAGCGAATGCTTCACATCGCCAGCCCGTTCCAGTTCGTAAATTGGCTTCAGATCTCGCTTATAAATCGCATTCAGATGAGCCACAAGCTGATTGAGGTCTGACCGATCGCCAGTACCCACGTTAAATACATCGCCCTGAAGGGGTTCTGGATGGAGCATGGCGAGTAGATTTGCAGAGACGGCATTGTCCACATAAGTGAAGTCGCGGGACTGAGAACCGTCGCCAAAGATCACAGGGCGAACGCCTTCGGACATAACGCGTGTGAATTTGGCGATCACACCGCTGTAAGGGCTGTTGGGGTCTTGACGTGGACCGAAAATGTTGAAGTAGCGTAGCGAAACGGCGTCGAGGCCCATCGTCTTGCCATAGCAGCGAACGTACATCTCGCCTGAGACTTTCGAGGCTGCGTAAGGACTGAGCGGGTTAGGAGGCATAAACTCATGCTTGGGAAGCTCTTCCGTGTCGCCATAGGCGGAGCTGGAGGCTGCAAACATAAACCGCTTGACCGTGCCTGACTGACGTGCGGCCTCGAGTAGGTAAAGAGTTGCTGTGGGACCACTTTGGTGCGAAATTAGCGGCTCTTTGACGGATCGTGGAACGGAAGGGATGGCCGCTTGATGGAAGACGTAACTGGCGCCGGCAACGCTTTGAACACAGAGGTCGAAATCGGCAGCATCACCTTGGATAAACTCAACGTGAGAAGCCACTTCCGACAGATTCTCAAATTTGCCTGTGGAGAGGTTGTCCAGAACCCGAACACGATAGCCCTTGTTTAACAAAGCCCGGACTATGTGCGAGCCGATAAAGCCTGCTCCGCCGGAGACCAGAACCAGGTCGGATGTATTACTCACGTCTTTCGATCCTTGATGAATCCATCGTTACGTATGATATTGAATGCAGACTATCGTACACCACTATGACGGATTTCAAGAGAAATCGCAAAGATTGGCGATGTAATCCAAACTTCCGTCGTTGGCCCAGCCATCGAGTTGTGCCGGATCTTTCAACTGTTGGCCCCTGCGTCTGTCGACGACCAGAAAGGCTGTGTCTACTTCATCCAGGCCGCTCAGGTCGCCCCAGATCCGCTCGAGTTGGGCCACTGGAAAAATGTCTTCCTGGCCGAAACCCCAGCGCCGCTTTACATCTTTGATCGTCACATAGGCTGGTAGGCGTGAGGCCAAATCGCGTACCGATTCTTCAATCCGTGATTGACGATTTTCCGTCAGGTCGGACCGTGAAAGACCAAGAATGGCCAGCCAGCGGTCTAGATCCAGCCAGGTTGTGAGGGTGTTGTAGTACCTCAGGTCGTAATCGGTCTCTTCTCGTGGCTGGGCAAGACCTTCCAGAAGCCTCGGCCTACCTCCCACACGTGCCAGACCTCCTCCGTGATCCTCCACCCGCTTGCTGATCACCTCGTAACAGACGGCTGCTCCAGAACTTTCAGCCTGAGCCAGCATATCTGGATCAACCGTCGCGCCCAAGGTGTCAATATTGTGGATCATCAGCCAGCGGAGGTCGGGATGGTCTCGTAAAACCTTCCCCAAAGTCCCGCTGGTCATCAGGTTCGGGATTTCGTAAAAGTGTCCCGGCGGGTGGAATCGCTGAGACGCAATGTTGTCTACGTAATCCGATGCCTCACCAGTCGTTGTGGCCCAATCCAGAATCGCTCGCCGACCAGCGTCGCGTACCTTTTGCTTGTTTTCATCCAGCAATGCCTGAGTGGATTCTTCCCAAAGGAACTGGAGGTCGCGGCGTGTGGGGATCAACCGCTGACCAATCGCCCGGCCTTCAGAAAGATAAACAGCCAGATCCGACCATTCGCGAGACCAGTTCGACCAGTGCCGGTCCACGGCCGATTTGGTCAGATAACTGGTGGTGACAAGGTGCGGAATTACTGATCCTGAAAGTCTTTGAGCGCGACGAGTCTTGGCCAGGTGGATCTCCAGAAAACTCCGGTGACGATGCCCCATCGGTACAAATGGGTTGACCGCCTTGACCACTCCGGCTCCCGATGTCCACCGACTGCCCACTCCTGCCGCCAAACTGACTACGGCCACTTGGCCCTGATTGTAAGTGGCTTTTGAGGAAACTGTTACAGTCGGAGTTTTTGACTTGCGGGTGTCGATCACATCTTGGTCACGCACATCGGTGACTTCCACCGAATTTGGGAGCCTGTTGCGAGCCAGCCCGATCCGGCCTCTGAGCAAATCTTCGCGATTTTTGGCGTGTTGGATCGGGTCAAAACCGTACGCCTCTCGAATCCTGCGAGATTCCAGTTCCCACTCTGCAGCGTTTGGTCGAACCGTGCCCCTGTCCAGAGGGAACATCTGTCCTACCAAGGTTTTAAGGACATCTATCTGACTCGGTTCGCCGGTCACTCCGGTGGCAAACTGGAACATTTCGGCGCGTCGAGTGGCTGTCCAGGCTCCACCAGAGCCGGGCTGAAGTTTGGATACGATCAATCGCAGATAGCTTTCAGGCATGATCGCCGCAGGCCCAGTCGCGATCTCGGACCAGGTGCCGCGCGGGTTGATCTGAAAGTCATAAACCACGGGATCCATGGCAAAGGGCAGGGCATCGTCAAGTTCAGCCTTGGCGGTTCGAATCAATTCGAGAACCTCGCCTCGGATGTGTGGACCGATCTCCGGATCCACAAACAGACCCATGCCACCACCGGACATTCCGCCCAGCATCAGGAAGCCCCAGAATTGATCTCCGTACTTCGCCTTCATACGTTCAATAATCGTTTCAGTGTAACGATTTGAGACCCACGGGATCATCGTCTTCAAGGGGCCGTGAAAGTTTCGGTCGGTCAGGCCAGCAAGTCGCTTAACATCTGCTGTACGAATGGATTCGACGATTTCCTCAAAAATTCCCAGGCTTTCTTGCCGGGCGGCCGACTCATTTCGGCCTCTCAGTAGATATTTTTCCGTAACCATATTTAAGATCGGCCCGACATTCTGGGCCATTCCACCATGAATCAGGATCAAGCCCCGGGCCAATTTGTCGGCAAGCTCTGCGGAAGTCTTCTCACCTAACTCTCTGGAATCAAGTAGTTTGTGGTCAGGTAGAAGTCGGCCGCGACTGATCTGCCATTCTGGATCGCCAGGTTCGGCAACGGCACCTTGAATGGTTTTGATTCCAGGAAAGACGCCGCCAGAGTCTTGCCAACCGCCACCTGAACCGCCCAGCCATTCGCCTAAAATGGCTCTGGCCACAACCACTTTCGATTCCTCGGGGGTCAGTCCGCCGGTCAGGGCCTTGGTTTGGCCGGTCGCACGCATGAGCAGGCTGATGATCGAGGCCAGGAGGTTGGTCGAAACCGCGAGTCGCGAGCCCTTGGGGATATCGTTGACTTTACAGACGACTTCCAAGCCCATTCCAGGCCTGACCACGGCCGCGAGAACATCGGCAAGGCTTTCTCCACTGCCTTCAAGCGATGCGGGAACCAGTCCAGAGGCGATCACACCGGCTTTGACAAGGCCGAGGTAATCGTTCCCAAAATTGAACAGATCATCAAGAGATGTCACATCTTTGGTATCGCCAAGATCGACGCTGCTCAGTCGCAGAACCGGTTCGTCAATCACCCGGACCCGGGTTTCGATTGGCGGAATAGGCGAGCTGTCACGTCCGTGAACGCCTAGATCGACTGAAATGTTGATCACCCTGGCGCCTTCCGGGTAGTCCATTCCCAGGAAGAAGATGTCCGACCATCCGCTGTGCGACAAGTCCATACGAACGGGCGTACGCTCGGTGATGATAGGGTATAAACCCGTTGCTCCATCACGTTTTAGGAGAGATGGGCTGAGCCTTAGGGGATGCTCCTCAGCCGACCCGACCCGGAACATCCACTTATTTCCCGGGCATTGACGAACCGATCGGCGCACTTGATCCGCCAGTGTTGCAAATGCGGATTGTTCATAAGCCGCCGCCAGGCAGCTGGCAGTGGTTCTATCTAACCCGTTTTGATCGGATAGTTTAAGCCATTGCGAGATCGACTCTTCGAATCGTCGGTTCAAGAAATCTTTATAAGCGTGTTCGTCGATCCGGCCGTCGCTGGGGAGGCTGTCCGACTCCTGCAGGACGAATCGGTAAATGGCATGCTGAATGACGGCAGCACGTACTCTGTGGTAGAGATTGGAAGTGGAGAGCCGGAATTCTTCCAGATCTTTAAGCTGAATCAGGAGTTCTGGCACTGGCATGGACTGAGCCAGTTCGACAGCCGGCTGGTCGCGAATATCAGCATCTTCACTGCTGATCAGGTCGATCAAGGTAGGTTTCATGATTGGCCAGGCCTGTGTTTCTGTGTCATTTGATCATACGGTTAATGTTAAATAAGGGAAGGGTTTACGTGCGTTCTGTGGATTGCGATTGTTCGAGCTTTGCGAACGTGTTCACCAGCATACCCAGCATCCGCTCACGTCCTTCGCCTGCCAGGGCCAGCGCAATCTGAGCTTCCACGACCCCATATTTCACCCCAAGATTATGACGTATCCCCTGTGTTTCCAAAGCATAATAGGCTTCATGACTGATGAGTTTGTTCAGAGCCGTTGTGAGAGCAAACTGGCCCTGATCGCGAACGTCATCACGCATCATTTGGGCAAGAATGTCAAAAATGGTTGGCGAAAGCGCGTGTATTCCGAAAAAACAAAGATAATGGCCAGCCCTCAGGCCAGTAACGGTCAGCCTCAGTTCGGCAGTTGTGGGATCGGGTTTCTCGACAATCTCCTGAATATCATACAGATGAGGGCTATCGGAAAGCCTTTTGCCTGAAACAGTTCCATACTGATGGATCAGGTGTTCCCTCGTCGGCTGAACGGCGGAGATGGAGCCGTTTTTCGCCTTGGCGGCGTCGATCACCTGACGGGCGCATCGGCGTTTTTCAGCAGAAATATAGAGGTGATCGCCCAATAGTAGCAGAAAAGGTTCGTGGCCGATCCGTTCATGGGCACACCAGACGGCATGGCCGTAGCCCAGCGGCTCTGCCTGAACAGCAAAGGTCAGTCGGTCCTGAAGCTCTTCCATGCGAGCGGCCTGATCGTGAGCCCAGGCTTCATCGGGAAAGCCTTTACGGAGCATCTCGCCATAGGACTGAAACTGACGCCGATAGATGGCTTCGTCGCCCGGTGCCGCGACGACACAGATGTCTTCAACTCCTGAATCCATCGCCTCTTCAGCGATTATCTGGAGGACAGGTTTGGTCACCCCATCTCGATCCACAAGTGGAATCATGGCCTTTTGAACGGTATCGGCAGCCGGATATTGTCGGGCACCTCGGCCCGCCGCTGTAATCACAGCCCGTGTCACGTTCATCTTGTCGATACCCTTTCGGCCTTCAAACTTGGGCCACTCTGATTTAGGCTCTGAACCTGACTTCAGTCTCATAAGAGAATTCGACTATTTTTCGCAGAATCTGAGCACATTTGCAACCTCTCTGCTCAAAATCGAGCCTGTGATGTTCAGAAAATCCACATCGCTGTAAACATTAGAATCCTTGGGCTTTAACAGTCGCAAAGTCTGGACTTTATGCCGTATTTACCTGAATTGGCTAGGAAAATACTCGTTTTTTGATTGACCGTAGTCGATGAATACGTTAGGATTATCCTACCAAGTCGGGGGATTAGCTCAGCTGGGAGAGCGCTTGCATGGCATGCAAGAGGTCAGCGGTTCAATCCCGCTATCCTCCACTCGACATGGCTTTTTGAGATTACAATCTCCTAAAGACTGTCCGTCAGACATGTTTGAAAATATGGGGGATTAGCTCAGCTGGGAGAGCGCTTGCATGGCATGCAAGAGGTCAGCGGTTCAATCCCGCTATCCTCCACTTTTTATTTCTCGAGTATTTTATCTCAACTGATTCTGAAGCCTGATGTAAGAATTTGGGAAGAGCTCAATGGTGATGCATAATTCTAAAATATATTTCAAGTCATGTAATCGATCTCCCATGACAGAGCAAACTTCGGCTATTGTGTATGTCAAGTCCCTGATGTAGCAAACTTCGGTTGTTGTGTAGGCCATGTCCCCTGACATGGCGGGCTTTGGTTTTGTTTTTCAGAATGAGTCAAATCGTTTTTCTGTAATATGTTACACGCGTATTGAATGAAAGGCCAAAACCCCGTCCAGTCAGGGGGGCCGTGCCAACAGAAATCCACTTCTGAGCGTGATTGGGGTTTAATCGCAATTTGCTTATAAAACCAGAACTTATTCTTGATCTAATCCCCAGCTAATCCTTAAAGCACGATTTGAGCAATTTTACGTTGTTATTGGTGGATTGGGTTGTTTGAGGGGTTTTCTCTTGTTTTGCGACCATTAGATTTGCGATTAAATTCCGTTTGAATTGACAAGAGCTCGAATCACTTTTAATATCAATCTTTGAAATTCATGGTGGGTTGATTCCGGATTTCGGATAAAGTCAGTGAACTCTGACTCGCCTCTCTGAAAGAATCTCTGTCGGCCATTAAATGCGGAAGGATTCCCTCATGACACGCGGCTACTGGTGGGTGTCGGTTCTCGCTGCAATCATTAGTCTGATGCAGACCCAGTCTGCCATTGCGCAGGCCCCTGAAAAATCCAAGGTGGAAGTCAAATCGGCCCAGTTGCCTGTGGCTTCGCCCGCCCCAGCGACTTCTCGAAGTCCTGATCCAACCACAAAACCAGCCGGTCCCACAGCTCCACCGGTGTCAAATGTGCCGACCCCCACTCCTGCACCAGCACCTTCCACAGTTCCTGCCCCGAATCCCAGCCCCGCGATTCCATCGCCAGGCGCAGGTGTATTTCTTGACAGGGCAAAGATTACGGAAATCCTGAAGGTCGAGAATCCGCTGATCTGGCCGATGATTCTCTGCTCG
>CAMCFM010000129.1 GCA_945874095.1 Candidatus Kuenenia stuttgartensis | reverse complement strand
ATTGGTCAAACCAGTATTACAAAGACTACGCAGCACTTGAGAATACCGCGATAGAGAGCTGGCAAAAGATCGCAATGAATCCGGAACTGATGAAAACCGTCTGCGCGGCACCATACATCGAACGCGCTATTTCAGAATAGAAAGCGTATAACTTCCGGTTTTGGGGTGATTGGGCTCCAGCGGAGAGACCTATTAATAGGTATGTCCCGAAGGACATCAACAGTCCCAACCTCACGCCCTTCCTTGTCAAGCCGACTTTAGGTTGGTTTTGATAAACGGAAGTTATTCACGGCCTGATCCTATAGGTAAAAAAAGACGCCATATAAAAACGGCGTCCTGCGACAGTGAACAAGATTTTCCATCGAACGATCAGGTGATCTCTGAATCAATCAACCACGCTGATCAATCGGCTTGATCGGGCGGTTGGCAGGGCCTGTGTAGCGAGCTCTTGGTCGCATCAGGCGATTTGAATCAAGCTGTTCGATAATATGGGCTGCCCAGCCAGCAACACGTGCCAGAGCGAAAATCGGGGTATAAACCTCGGTTTTCAGGCCCATGTAATGGTAGAGGCGAGCGGTTGGCCAGTCGACGTTCGGAGGAAGTTTTTTCTGGATCGTCACTTCGCGCTCGATCGGCTCTGCAATTTTTTCCCAGCGATCGTCGCCAATCTCTTTGGCCAGCTTCTGACACCAATCTTTCAGGATGCGTGCACGTGGGTCACCTGTCTTGTAAACACGGTGGCCAAAGCCCATGATCCGCTTCTTCTTGACGAGTGCGTCCTGAATCCAGTCTTCCGCCTGATCTGGCGAACCGACTTCAACAAGCACTTTCCAAGCCTCTTCGTTCGCCCCACCATGCAGTGAACCTTTCAGGGTACCCACAGCGGCAACGATTCCGGAGTAGATGTCCGAGAGGGTTGAAACGGTCACTCGGGCAGCAAAAGTCGAAGCGTTCAGCTCATGTTCAGCATACAGGACCAGCGAAAGGTCGAATGCCTTGGCCATGGATTCGCTTGGCTTTGTTCCATTGTACATAGAAAGAAAATTGGCAGCGTGGTCGAGAGTCGCATCCGGGGCAACTGGCTCAAGCCCGGCCAGGAGACGCTCGCGTGCGGCCACTGCTGTGGCAGTTTTCGCCACAATTCGTTCGGCTTTGCGAACGTTTGCGGCATGATCCGTTGGAGAAGCGTTGACTTCGGCATCGTAGTGTGAGATCACACTCAGACTTGTCCTCAAAACGTCCATTCCATGAGCGGTTTTCGGAATCTTCCGCAGAAGTTCAATCAATTCGGCTGGGACGGCACGTTGTGTGCGAAGGCGACTGTCGAAGTCTGCAAGCTGGCTGACGTTCGGCAATTCACCATGGAGCAGCAGATAAGCCGCTTCTTCATAGCTGACGTGGTCCGCCAGATCTTCGATCCGGTACCCACGATATTCCAGGTCGCCGTCACCTTTGCGACCCTCAAGATTTGTGATCGCGGTTTCGTTGGATATGACACCTTCCAGCCCTGGATAAAAGATTCCGGGCAGTTCCGAATCGGTACTCATGCAATAGACCTCGTGACGAATGACCGTAGAAGATGTCGGTCATGGAGCGATCATCAATGCCGGCAATATGATAGGACTGAACCAGCCTGATGGAAACTTCATCGCATGACGCGAATGGGAATCCAATTCCAGCTAGGCTTAAGCAAAGTATAGTCAAAAGTCTGTCAGAGTTCCAACAGGTCTGAGTTAAACGTTTGAAAAAAACTTGTCAAAAGCATCAAAAAAGGCCACCGCCAATTTCTCGACGGTGGCCAATCCTTGAGTTCACCAGTGAAACTACTGACCCCGAGTCAGGTTGATTCCGCCTTCCGCCCAGATTGCGGAATCTGTCCACCAGTGCTCAGGCTTGGTTCGGCCAGCCATTATTTTCATAGCGGCAGACCGTGATAATATCGTTTTATCCCTTCCTTATTGAGTGAGAAGGGTAGAAGCTGTTTTTCAGAAAAATTGAACGATTTGAGCAACCAGAATCGAACCACTTGTTTCGACAGGTATCGCTGATGGAAACACGGGCATGTTGAATCGAATCCACATCATCTACTTTGCGGTCTCCAATTCGGTAAGATCTTCATAGGCTGATAGTTCCATCATCACGTGGTGCCTTGGATCGGGATTTGTTTCGCAAAACCACCAGGTTTTTTCAGTCCGGAAGGTTGACAATCTTGAGTGTTGCTTCAAAACTGATAGTGAATTGATGTATGAGTGCATGGAGTTTTCGGACGAAGTGGGACGAACATGGCTCCGGTATATCTCTACCTGACCAAAAAGGGCTTATGTCATGGCAGAAACAGTCGTTCATTTCCAAATCCGGATGCCGCCCAAAATTCACGAAAGTCTTGCCAGCTGGGCGAAAGACGACAAAGCATCGATGAATGCTCTGATCGTTGGCTTGCTGGAACGAGCCATTGACACCCATGCAAATCCGGAAGAAAAGCCGGAAACACCTGTGAGTACAGGGAAATAAGTCTAATCGGCCGAATTTTTCCAAAAAGTGCTTGATTAGCAGAGTGTATTGAGGTATATTTCTATTACCTTCCTCGTTAGCTCAATTGGTAGAGCATGCGACTGTTAATCGCAGTGTTCTTGGTTCGAGTCCAAGACGAGGAGCTTCTAAGCCATCCTGATCTCAGGGTGGCTTTTTTTACGCTTCTTTGAAATCTACTGAATTTCATGTCCAAAATTCGTCTAAACTGATATACTCATTCAATCGACTGAAGGCGTGTCTTCGATCGATGACTTGTCAAATTCTTTCAGGAGCCAGGTTTTCTACCTGGAACCAGCCGTCGATGGGCCTGTTCGATCTCGCCTTGGTGGCTTCATTGCTTTTTGCAAACGCGGTTTTTGTTGCCGCAGAATTCGCGCTTGTCAAAGTGCGTCATACTCAAATCGAACAGATGGCCGACGAAGGCCACTGGGCCGCAAAAATCGTCCTGAAAATTCTGGGCCGACTCGATACTTATATCTCAGCCTCCCAGCTCGGGATTACCCTGGCAAGTCTCGCCCTTGGCTGGACGATCGAAAGCTCTATCGAACCAGCTATCAACTCTTTGCTCAGCAGAATTGGCCAGGTCCCACACGACTCAGCCACAAATCACGGTTTCCCGTTTGTCCCGGCCGTCTCGTTTCTGATAGTCACCTTTCTCCACATCTCGCTTGGCGAACTTGTTCCCAAAAGCCTTGCGATTCGTATTGCCAAGCCTGTCGCACTTTGGACCGGTCCGCCGCTTCTGGCCTTTTACTATCTTTTCTTCCCGGTTATCTGGGTGCTCAATACAGCCAGTGAGTTATTGCTCAGGCTCGTGGGGCTGGGGAATCTTAACAATGATGAGCTCACGCACACGGCCGACGAACTCCGTCTGATTGTTGAGCACTCCGTCGAAGGCGGCCACCTGACCCGCAATGAACGGGTCATGATCGAAAATGTCCTCAATCTGGAAGACAAAACCGCTCGTCGAATCATGGTCCCCCGGCCTGATATCGTTTATTTAAGCCTCTCCCGCCCGATCGAAGACAACTTGCGGGTAGCTCGTCAGGCGGCTCATACGCGCTTCCCGTTGTGTGAAACCGACTTGAATACCGTGATCGGGATGATTCACGTCAAAGATCTTTTTCAGGCTGTGATCAGTCAAAGTAATCTTAGGCCTGATCTGCGAAAGCTGGCCAGGGCCGTCCCTTGTGTTCCTGAATCACAGCATTTGGATCAACTCCTGATCCAATTTCAGCGCAATCGGGTCCACCTGGCGATGATTGTCGATGAATACGGCAGCACCATCGGGATGGTCAGTCTGGAGAACGTTCTGGAAGAGCTGGTCGGGCCGATCCAAGACGAATTCGATCGCGAAACGCCTGCCATTGAGCACCTTGGCGACAATATTTATGACGTGGACGCTTCCTGTCCTTTGGACCGGCTTGCCGAGACCATTGATATCGACCTCCCTGAAACGGATTCAGAGACCACCGGCGGATTCATGCTCGAACAACTTGGCCGGCTCGGCCGACCCGGCGACAGCGTGAGCTTTGACTCTTGGCGCCTTGTCATCGTTCAGGCAGACCCGAATCGAATCCGACGACTCAGGCTTGAACCGGATGTTCAGCCGGAAAGTGGACTGAAAGAAACTGGGGCGTGATTTGTAGCGGTTTGCAAGAATAGGGGGCTTGTAGCGGTTGCGTGGGTTGCTTAGCGTGGATGCCTCGGGTTATGTAAAGCATTGCAAGCAAAGAGCTTAAGGCTTGCGGTGCTTGTTCTGCGTAAAAGTTGTTGAAAAAAACGAATTGGTGTCCAAATTCTGGAGTTCCTCTCGCTATAAAAGATTGCAAGTATATCCATCATTTCACAGTGTGATAGGGTTTGGTCAAAATGCGTAGTTCTTTATTCTAATGACTATAAGGTGGACCACTGTTCTGTTACCATGATCTCTAAGGTCAATGAGATTTCCCAAAGGTTAGCGAGTATTCTTCTTGAAAACACGGATTTTCTGGCTGAATGCGAGAATCTCAATCTTGACCAGCGAGCAGGAATGCTTTCTTTCCAAGAATTGTTGTGACGGGTGTGACTCTTTTTCATCTTCAGCATGTAACTTTCAGAGAGGTAACAGCGATGACGTTCTTCAGATCAAATAAAGCTTCGAATCGGTATGCAAGTTCGAAAAATGGGAGTAAGGCCTATAAAAAACGACGAAACTATAGTTTCAGTCGTGTTGTGGAGAGTCTTGAAGAGAGAGTTGTAATGTCGGTCATGGTGCCTGGTGCTAAATCTAAACCTGCAATCATATCGCCTTCTGTTCCAAGTCCTGGTCCCGGAGTTGGTGCTGCTCCGTATGTGAAAGGTGAATTATTGGTTCAATACAAACCACAGACCAGCAGCCAGATTCGTGGGATGAATCGCTATGCTTTTGGAGTGGATTTGAAACGCGAAATCCGCAGTAGTTCAGCCTCCGGTGTTCTCGAATTAATACAATTCCCTACTTCTGTATCCGTAGAATCAGCAAGGGCTTGGTTTTCCAGACAACCGGATGTCGCTTTCGCAGAACCCGATTATTTGTACTCGACCAGTGCGGTGAGTAACGATCCTTACTACACAAGTGGTCAACTCTGGGGCATGTATGGAGATGATACGCCCACGCCCGTTGGGCCAGCAGGGACCACAAATGCTTACGGCATCGCTGCGGAAAAAGCCTGGAATGAAGGTGTTACAGGTTCCAAGTCAGTATTTGTTGGTGTTATAGATACAGGGATTCAAGTGACTCACCCAGATCTTGTAAATAACATCTGGGTGAATCCATACGATCCTGTTGACGGGATTGATAATGATGGAAATGGTTATGTGGATGATGTGAATGGCTGGGACTTTGTAAACAATGACAACAGTGTCTATGACTCAGTGGACGACGATCATGGTACCCACGTGGCGGGAACGATTGGTGGTAAGGGTAACAATGGGATCGGTGTGGCTGGTGTGAACTGGGATGTGACAATTATCTCCGCGAAGTTTCTCGGTACCAATGGCGGTACATCAGCCGATGCCGTCAGGGCTATTGACTACATGACCGACCTAAAAAACCGCCATGGAATAAATCTGGTCGCCACGAATAATTCATGGGGCGGTGGTAGTTATTCGCAATCGATGCATGACGCAATTATTCGAGAAGCAAAGGTGGATATTATATTTGCTGCTGCTGCTGGAAATTCGACTTCGAATAATGATAGTTTGGATAATTATCCTTCGAATTACTCGACGCTTACTGGAACTTCAACCGAATCAGCAGCGTCTTTCGAATCCGTGATCGCCGTGGCATCGATTGCAAGTGATGGATCTATTTCCGGGTTCTCAAGTTACGGCGCAACCACCGTGGATATCGGCGCTCCTGGGTCAGGAATTTACTCAAGTGTTCCAACCTCAGCTTATGCATCTTTCAATGGCACTTCCATGGCAACCCCACATGTGGCTGGGGCTATCGCACTTTATGCATCACTCTATCCCACGGCTACAGCGAATCAGATTCGCGATGTTCTGCTTCAAACAGCTGTGCCAACGCCTTCACTCGCTGGACTGACTGTCACTGGCGGGCGTCTGAATATTTATGATGCTTTGAAAATCAGCCCCATACCTGCCAAGGTCGTTGGACGAGCTTATTCGGATCTGAATGCAAACAACATGTACGATATCGGAGAGCCGACTTACAGCGGCGTAAACATCTATGCAGACCTGAATAATAACGGTACAAGAAATCTCTTTGAGCCATTGGCAACAACATCCTCAGATGGTACTTACGAATTCACCGGATTGCCCTCAAATACAACAATGGGCATCAGCTTGCTCTCTGGTTCTCCAGCGAACAGCATACCCGTAAGTCCGGCCAATGGGACTCAAACTGTCAATATTCTTCCAAACGAGCAGGCTAACGTGGACTTCACGTTCTTGCCCCAAAATGCTTTGATGGGCCAAATCACTGATGGGACGAATGGGGCTGGTCTGGGGCGTCTTCGAGTCTACAACGATGTCAATAATAACAGCCTGTTTGATCACATCGACAAGCAAGGCTCATCAATCACTCAAAAACAGCGGGTGATCGATATGGGGATTGTCACTAAAACGGCAGTCATCACTGGCCTGACTCTGCCAATTGCTGGAATTGAGGTTGGTTTAAATCTCACCCATTCGCATGTGGGCGACTTGATCATCACCTTGATTTCACCTGACAGAACCTCCGTCATCTTACTAAACCGGAACGGTAGTAATAGCCAAAACCTGGTGAATTTCTCGTTCGATGAATACGCCGACAACCAAATCCCAGTCGCCAGGAATCTGAACGGAACCCGGTTCATTCCATACGAATCGATGTCCAAATTCTTCGGTACAAGACCCAGTGGCACATGGACTGTGACGGTTCAGGATCGTGCTTACGGTGATTTAGGCGTGTTCTCGAATTTCACGATACGGCTCATCACCTCCAATGAAGCGACGGCCGTGACCAATTCCAAAGGTTTCTATTCGATTCAGAACGCATCAGCAGGCATGTATAACCTGAAAGTCGAATCAGCCAAAGACTGGAACTTTGTGGCTCCAGTGAACGGAAATTATACTTTCGAACTGAAGCCCAATAAACCCATCAATGGGCTGAATTACATCCTGAAAAAATCAGGAAGCTCATTCGCTGCAAATAGGATTTAATAAATAGGTCTGATGCAAGCAGCGATTGAAATATAATCCGTTGTTGCAAAAGTCTCAGATCAATAAATCCTAGGGCGATGATTTATCGCCCTAGGATGAAATTAGTTGCGAATCAATCGGCAGAATCATAGAGTCTGCCGTTTTGATTGTGTTCAAGCAATCAATTGAGAGTTATTTCAACTTCGACCAGGCTTCAAGAATCTGGGCGATTCTGGCGGCCACAGTGGCGGATGCGCCTGGCTGACAGTATTGATCACGTAAAGTCGCCAAGGCCTCGCGTTTGCGTTTGGCTTCCGTCGGATCATTCAGCCAGAGCAGGGCCCAGTCGGCCATCTCTTTGTCCACATCAACCTCTGTTGGATATTCAGGCATGACATCCCACCCGGCTAGAAGGTTGGTCAATGTGATGAACGGGGCTTTGAGCAAAACATCGCTCATCCGCATCTGGATCGGCTTCACCCGGTAAACAATCACGGTGGGCACCGTCTCGTACATCAGCTCCAGACTCACAGACCCACTCACACTCCAGGCCATTTCAGCAAGCCTTAAAATCTCCGGAGTTCTGGCAACGAACAATTCGATCCGATCCATAAACCAGGCTGGTAGAGGATGGTCGTGCAAGACCTTCTCGACCTTGGCCTTGTGAGCGTCGGACAAACACGCCACAGCGTATCGAACGTCCGGGCGTTCTTTGGAGACCCGCTCAATGGCCTTGATCATCATCGGCAGATTGCCCTCAATCTCCTGCTGACGCGAGCCTGGCAAGATCGCCAGCCAATGATCCGACCGAGCCTTTTGTTGCTCCACCCAGGCTTCGTCCACCTTACGCTTGGCCAAGTCGTCAAAAAACGGGTGGCCGACATACTCTGCATAAGGATAACCACGATCGGCATACCATTTTGGCTCGAACGGCAGGCTGCAAAACAGGTAGCTGAACCGATCCTTCACTTTTTTGACACGCCAGCCAGCCCAAGCCCAAAGCTGCGGTGGAACATGGTAGAAAACAGGAATTCCGCGCTGTTTGGCGCGTTTGGCGATCCACCAGTGAAGGCCTGGATAGTCAATCAAAACGACCGCATCGGGCCTTTGCTCATCAAAAATCGTGGCCGCCTGCTTGATAATACGGAGAAAAGTGCCGATTTTTCCGACAACCTTCCCAAAACCCATCACGGCGTGATCCGTGAGTTTGTAGTTCAGATTCACTCCAGCTTCGGCCATTTTCGGGCCACCAAAGCCGATCAGCTCCACATCCGGCCATTGCGATTTTAGGGCCTTGGCCAGATTCGAGCCGTGGACATCGCCGGAAGGTTCGCCCGCTGAGATGAAAATCCGCTTGCTCATGATGATTTAGAATCGCGAAGTGTCGACTAGTGAATGCCAAAGTCTCGAAACCTGGCGTCATGTTCGTTCATGGTTGAGTTCAACCAACATCCACTTATCTTATCCTGAAAATGGCCCTGAGGGCTACAAGGAAGACGTTCATTTTCAACCTAAAGCCTTATAAAACATGCTTGGACTGGCTGAAATGGTAGAGGAAAATTCCGGCTGCTACCGAAACATTCAGTGAGTCCGCACCCGGAACCATCGAAATGGTGACCCGGTGATCCGCTCGTTCTGCAAACTCAGAAGCAAGCCCCTCTCGTTCCCTGCCCAGGAGCAGTCCGACTTTTTCAGACCGATGGAACGAAAAAAGCTCCTTGCAGCCATGATCCGCAAGTGTGGCTACAAATTCATAACCAGCTTTTTTTAATTCGTCGAGTGCGTCATGCGGGTTCTCGTATTTCAAAACTGGCAATTTCAACGTGGCCCCCATCGACACACGCGTCAACCTTCTGGAAAGCGGATCAGGGCTTGCTGTGCCGACGATGATCGCACCCACCCCAAGCGCTTCGGCCGTGCGTGCAATCGAACCGAGATTTTCCGGGTTGTCGATCGCAGGACAAATCACGATTGTATTTAAATCACGTGTTTTATCGGCCAGCAACTCGTTCAGTGGAGGCCAATCGGAACGCCTTCCGCATGCCATTATACCTTGGTGGAACGAAA
>CAMCFM010000128.1 GCA_945874095.1 Candidatus Kuenenia stuttgartensis | reverse complement strand
AATTGGACGGCAAGAAAGTCAAATCCGTTCAAGGATCTGAAATCGCAGTCAGCGTTGTTGACGGCGGAGTTCTGGTCAACAAGGCCAAGGTCGTCAAGACCGACATCGAATGCAAGAATGGCGTGATTCACGTAATCGACGCCGTCATTCTGCCACCATCCGAGTAATTCGGTTCTCCGCTTGAAATCACTAGTGATTCCACGAAGCCTCGACCTCTTGGTCGAGGTTTTTTTCATCTTATTGGTTAAACGCGATTGTCAGTTCAACCCGGATGCCTTATAAAGGTCATATACATCCACTAGTTTCACCACGCTCGGAGTGGTTTCATGAACGTTTGGTCACGATATTTCGGCACCCTGGCGTTAGCTGCCACCCATATTCTGGCCCTCTCAGAGCTTTCAGCACAGGATAAACCTGCTGAAAAAGCCAAAGATCAAGCGTCAACTCCTGCCAGTCTCATGCTGGAAGATCTGCCCACCATCTTTGTCCCGGCTCATCCTGCAACAGTAGGTGACAAACGCCAACTCGAGATGGCTGAACTGTTTGTGGCTGCCAGGGCTCATGAAAGCCGTCGAGAGTGGACAGAAGCTCTGGAGCTTCTTGAAAAGTGTTCCGTGATCGACCCACAGAATGTGGCCGTCCTGAAACGCATCAGTCGCTTGAACTTCTTGCTCGGTAAACAAGATAAAGGCATTGAAATCTCTCAGAAAGTTTTGGCGATCGAGCCTGACGATGCCAACACACTGAGGCTGATGGTGAGTTATTACGAGCGCCGGGGCCAGTTCCCGCAAGCCGAAAAGCTTCTCACCGCAACACTTGCGAACCCGAAGCTGAACGCCAAGTCGCAAGCCGCCCTGTATGCCCACTTTGCCAGAGGCTTGCTCTATGCAGGCCGTCTTCAACAGCCACTCAAGGCGGCTGAAGAGCTTGCAAAAGTGATGGAAATGCTTGACGAGAAAACGGCTTCCAACGAGAATCCCGGAGAAACCAACCAGATCCTCGGCAACGATCCTGCCCAGATGTACCTGAACTTTGGCCGAGTTTTTGTAGCGACCCAGAAATGGGACCTTGCCGCACGTGCTTTTGAACGAGGCCTGAGCTACAACCCGGATGACAATTTGATGTCCGTCCTGCTAGTGACCAGCCTTCTGGAAGCAGGTAAAGCCGATAAAGCGCTCGCCCAACTCGAATCCTCGTTTCGTCGAAAGCCTTCCTCACGCGAACCTTACGAGCTTCTGACCCGCGTTCTGGCAAGTCTGAAACGGGCTGACGAAGCGGTTCCGAAGCTCGAAGCATTGAACAAGGCCAACCCCAATAATCCTGGGATTATCGCTGTCCTTGCCGATCGTTATCGAGATGCTGGAGAGGCTGAAAAGGCCAAAGTTCTGTACGATCAACTGGTGAAAATCCAGCCAGATCCACAAGGCTTTGGAGCCCTTGCTGCAGGTCTGATCAAAGACAAGAAATATGACGGATTCCTTGATCTGATGGCCCGAGCCATGGCCCGGCCTGGCGGACTGGAATCACTTCGTCCTCAAATCGATGCTCTGGCAGTGAATTCAGACGATTCAACAGCGGTGCTCGATGCGGCGATCAAGCGTCTTCAAGCCAATCCGAAAACTTTCCAGCGAGCCACCTACAACAGCCTTTTCTATCTGGCTCGTCAAGCCGAGCAGTGGCAACGACTTGTGACGCTCAGAACATTGGCCGTGAAAGCCGATACCAACCCGGAAACGCTTCGCGAGCTGGCACTGACCTACTATGAAAACGGCCAGTATGTTGAAGCGGCTGGATCGATGAAGGAACTTTTCGAGAAGTTTCCGAACGAAAAAGATCGTCGTAATCTCGTCACACTGGCCCAGTTCCAGCTTCAGGCGAAACAGTCCAAAGAAGCCTTGGAAACGGTCGAAAGTGTTTTAAAAGGCGACCCGAACGACCCTGCCGCATTACGCATGAAATGTTATATCTTGAGTGATCTCAAGCAGTTTGATGAAGCGGTGAGGATCGGCAAGGATATTCTGAAAAAGGCTCCGGAAGATTCGGACTTCAATCGACTTGTCGGATCCATTCTGATGAGAGCCGAGCGAAACCAGGACGCGATCAACTTCTATCGCAACCTGCTCCAGCAGTATCCAGCCAACAACGAACTCGCAAGAGTCGCTCACTCAGGACTTTCCGTCATTTATGTCAACACAGACGACTTCGCCAAAGGTGAGATGGAGTTGGAGCAACTGCTCAAGCGAACTCCTGACGATATTGGCGTAAACAATGACTTGGGATACCTTTATGCGGATCAGGGCAAGCGTCTTGAAGAAGCTGAGGCGATGATTCGCAAGGCTGTGACAGAAGACCCCGACAATTCCGCATACCTCGACAGTCTGGGATGGGTTCTGTACAAACGAGGCAAGGCTGAGGAAGCGTTAAAGTATCTTGAGAAAGCCATTTCCATCGCGCGACGGAGCAGTCCAGACGGAACCTTGTTCGACCATGCAGGCGATGTTCTTTTCCGACTCAAGAAATTTGACAAGGCAAAAGCCGCCTGGCTCGAAGCTCAAAAGCATCTGGAGCCAGGGAAATCAGGCGAGAAATTGGCGAAGTCGCTCAAGACCAAACTGACGAATCTCGAAACGATGCCGAAGCAGGTGAAGTCGGAGAACTCTCCGAACCCTTGAATCTGCGGCCCAAAAAGATCATATTGGAGACTGATGGGTCGGTTTGAAATCGCCCCTGAATGGAAAATCTCTGAAGGAGAGCAGGTTTCGATGGCAGGACATTCGCACTCCGCTAACATCGCTCACCGTAAGGGTGTTGTCGATGCAAAGCGTGGCAAGCTATTCAGCAAACTTTGTCGTGCAATTTATGTCTCCGCCCGCACAGGTGGCGGCGATCCCACGATGAATCTCAGGCTCCGTTACGCCATCGATAAAGCTCGCTCGGTTAGTTGCCCAAAAGAAAATATCGAACGTGCCATCAAAAAAGGGACGGGCGAAATCGGTGGCGAAAACTTCGAAGAAATCATCTACGAAGGCTATGGGCCAGCAGGTGTTGCGGTCATGTGCGACATTCTGACCGATAACCGTAACCGGACTGCCGGTGAACTTCGCAAAATTTTCGAAGTCTGCGGCGGCAGTTTGGGTAGTACAGGCTGTGTAAGCTACTTGTTTAGCTACAAGGGTCTGTTTCTGGTCCCACGCATCTCTACGACGGAAGAACGCGTGATGGAAGTGGCCCTCGAAGCGGGCGCTGACGACATTGCTACGAGTGATGACTATTTTGAAATCACCTGCGACCCGAAAGTTTTCGAGGATGTCCGAAAAGCACTCGAAGACGCTCGAATTGTCACTGATACTGCTGAAACACGCCACCTTCCATCGACAACCGTTGAGCTTGATCCTGAATCGGCCCGCAAAATGCTTCGCCTGCGCGATCTGATGGACGAAAATGACGACGTACAGAACATTTACGCCAACGATATCATCCCTGAATCGATCCTGAACGAAGACGCCTGATCCTTGATATCAGACGTTTTCAATCAACCCTGACCCGACATTGGTGTCGAGTCAATCTGTTTGACCAGCCCAACAACTATTCACTCTTCGAGATCTCGAACCGATGGCCAGCGCCTTTGTCAAGTCAGAACGTCTTCAAAAGTTGCCACCATACCTGTTTGCGGAAATTGACCGCAAAAAGAAGGCCGCCATTGCGGCTGGCAAAGATGTGATCAATCTCGGAGTGGGCGACCCTGATCGCCCAACCCCAAAGCCGATCATCGAAAGCCTTCAAAAGAACGCCGAAGTTCGTTCCTACCACCAGTATGCACTCGATCAGGGTGCCCCTGAACTGCGTCAGTCGATCGCCAGCTTTTTCCAAAAACGCTACGGAATCGCCCTCGATCCAGCCACAGAAATCCTCCCCCTGATCGGCTCCAAGGAAGGTCTGGCACACTTCCCTCTAGCCGTCCTCAATCCAGGTGACATCAGCCTCGTACCCGACCCATGCTACCCAGTCTACCGTTCGTCAAGCATGTTCGCGGGTGCCGACATCTATACCATGCCGCTGCTCCCGGAACTGGGCTTCCTGCCAGACCTCGACGCGATTCCAGCCGAAGTTTTCGCCCGGACCCGTCTGATGTTCCTGAACTATCCGAACAACCCGACCGCCGGTATGGCCGATCGTGCGTTCTTCGAAAAAGCGGTTGCACTGGCTCACAAATACGGATTTGTGATCGCTCAGGATGCAGCCTATAACGAGATGTACTACGAAGAACCAGCTCTCTCGATTCTCGAAATCCCTGGTGGCAAAGAGGTTTCAGTCGAGTTCCACAGTCTCTCGAAAACGTTCAACATGACCGGCTGGCGCGTCGGTTTTGCAGTTGGAAATCCAGCCATCGTAGGCGCCTTGGGCCAAGTCAAGTCGAACACGGACTCAGGCATTTTCACGTCGATCCAAATGGCTGCCAAAACGGCTTTGGACGGATACGACGAGATCACTCCTGGGATTCGCGACCTTTATAAAGAACGTCGCGACGCATTCGTAAGTGCTATGCGCAAAGCGGGATGGAATGTGCCCACTCCAAAATCCACTTTCTATGTCTGGATGCCCTGCCCTGCTGGAATCTCTTCCACAGAACTGTCTGGTCGCCTTCTGGATGAAGCCTCTGTCGTCATGACCCCTGGCCTGGGTTTTGGACGAACAGCCGATGGATACATTCGTGCTGCCCTGACTGTGGAAACTCCACGTCTGTTGGAAGCTGTCGACAGAATCAGCAAACTCACATTCTGATATCATGCCTGAAACACTGGCATTGATAGCACTTGGAGCCAATTTGGGCGATGCTGAAGCATCGCTCAAACTGGCTCTTGATCTTTTACAAAACCATACTCAGCTAAGACTTCATTCTGTCAGCTCGTTTTTCAAAACATTACCGGTAGGCGGACCGGCGGGTCAACCTCCCTTTATCAATGCGGCGGCATCACTTTACACAGAATTGACGGCTGAAGGACTTTTAAAAGCGCTTCAGCAAGTCGAAACCACGCTTGGTCGAGTTCGTAACCAGACATGGTCGGCAAGAAGCCTTGATTTAGATATTATTGCTTATGGGAAAATGGTTTGCGCAACAGATTCGCTAATCCTGCCTCATCCTCGAATGACGGTCAGGCAATTTGTGATGAAACCGCTTCTGGAAATCGAGCCATTTTGGATACATCCTCAGCTAGCCTGGAATGTTAGGCAGATTTGCGACCATTTTCAAAGCTCACCAAGAAGAGTGAATTTAGACAAAGTTCTCGAAAATTTCAAAGAAAGCGAATCCAGTTCCAAACTTTTAGATCAGTTTACGGATGCGACTGGTGGCTGGGAAATCTGTAAAGACTCACAGCAAGCCATGCTTGAAGTCCATTGGAATAAAGGATTTACAAATGATACCAAGTGGGAGTTACCGCGTTTTTATCCAACCGAAGACAGTTTGGAATGTCTGATGGATCAGTTAATTGCGACATGTCGGGGGATGACATTTTCAGGATAAGCCGTATGATACAGAGTAGGTCATCTGTAATTTCAGGGTAGATAGCATAAAAATGGCGTGACATGCGCCTGGTGGAAGTCAACATGGCTGGTTCAAAGTCGAGCAAATCTGCGAAAGATGACAAGAAACCAGTGGTCAAGATTATTGCACGTAACAAGCGTGCTTATCACGAGTTCGATATTTTGGACAAGTGGGAGGCAGGGATTGTACTGGTCGGTTCCGAGGTGAAGAGCCTTAGGAATGGCAAGTGCAGCCTTGAGCAAGCGTTCGCCGATTTGGACAAAAACGAGATTTGGTTACTCGGTTGTGACATCCAGGAGTATATTGAAGCGAATCGGTTCAATCATAAGGCCAAGCGGCCACGAAAGTTACTGTTGCACAACGCCGAGATTAAAAAGATCACGAACAAGGTGACGGAGAAGGGATTGACGTTGGTCCCTTTGCAGATGTATTTTCTGAAAGGGTTGGCCAAGGTCGAGATAGGTTTAGCGCGTGGCCGAAAACTGCACGACAAGCGCGAGGCGATCAAAGGCAAGGAGAATAAGCGCGAGATGGACCGTATAACGAAGCGTAATTTCCGGGATTGATACTGGTGCATGGGTTGTGGATCGTGCGACGCCAAAATAAGTTTTGCAAAATGTTACGAATAAATGAACGAATGGCGATTCTTTTCCGTATAATATATGGAGAGTTAGGCATATCACTTGTGAGATGTCGATCGCTCTTGGAGAAATCCAGGTCAGTAATTGGGGGCGAACTAGGATCGACCGGATTGCTGAAGACAGAGGTTGCGTGTCGAGGTTGGTCAGCAGGCCTCGTAAAAAGCGGACCAAACTTTAAGTGCCAAAACTAGCACTCAAACTCTTCGTCTTGCTGCCTAAGTAACGACGAAGCTCCGCAATATGACTTCGGCCCGAGAGTCATGTTCGGAGACGCCAATTCGGGCTGGCCAGAGATTAACCGCCGGTTGCTGCTCTGGTGAGAAAAAATGACTGGATAAGCGGAGCGGAACCCTGCCTGTTGGGGGCTGCCTGACGAAAACCAAATAATAGGACACACACGTAGACGCCCTGACGGAAGGGTCTCGGGACGCGGGTGCAATTCCCGCCGCCTCCACTTTTGCCCCCTCGGTGACCGAGGGGGCTTTTCGTTGACTGGAGGTGACACAAGGTGACATATCACTTGAGCTTGTGTCATCTCTGTTTTCCGTAAGTTTGTGACCATTCGAGACAGCCTGAGACCCCAAATGACCCGAAAAGACGCCCGATTTGCTGCACTTTTGCTGCAACGTGCTGCACATTTGCTGCACATTTTGGGTCGACTCCTGGGTGGTTTTGAGCCATTCCGGATCGACTGGAAGATTCTCAACCCCCTTCGCCTGGTCTTTCAATCCGATGTGGGTGTACCTCATCGTCATGTTCACGTCTGAATGTCTTGCAAGCTCGCGAGCAACGACGATTGACGTTCCATTTCTCAACAGTTCAGTGATGTAGGTATGCCGTCCGGCCGCATGAAAATCAGCATCACCGTCTTTAGTCGTAAATGGGATTCCAGCAGCCTCCAGATCTTTTCGGATCATCGTAAACGCTTTACGAGTTCCAAGGTTCGGGAATAAGGGCTGGCTAGAGGCGTACTCTGGTAACCACTTGCGAAGCAAGGTGACCAGAGTGGAGTGGAGCGGGATCACATCCTTTTTTCGATGCTTCGAGTCCTTCGCTTCAACCGTCAAAGTCGGCGTATCCTGGTCAAGTTGAAAACTCTCAACGGTCAAGCTGGCAATCTCGTTCTTCCGCAACCCGGTGAGGTAACTCAGCAGGTAGATCCTGGCTCGTTGCTCACCACTGAAACACTGCACGTCCTTGAGACTTGCCCTGGCCGCTGCGACAAGCCGTGACATTTCTTCTGAAGTCAAGGCTCTTCGTTTCTTTCGAATATCGACCTGCGTATTACGCAACTCAATATCCAGCAGCGGGTTGGAGGCCAACCTTTTAGGCACAAGCCAAGCGGCGAACTCCTTCATCGCCTGAATGTAGTGGTTGAGCGTGCGGGGACCAAGATCATTCCGTTTCTTCAACGAGCCGATCGCCTTTTCCACCCGCTCTTGAGAAATCTCAAAAGCGGTATTGATCCCCCCTTCAGTCAACAAAGCGTTGAGCCGTGAAGCTGTCAATTTGACATGCTTCTCGGTACGCCCTTTGGACTGGAGAGTCTTGAGGAATTCGTCGAGGTGTTGCGAAATTGGTCTCTTGGTCTGACTTGCGAGCTCTTCCGCCACCGAGTCGATCAGTCCGTCCCGTCGGAGTTTGGCGGCTTCTTCCAGCTTGTTTGCAAGTCGCTGGCTTTCCTGCTTATCGGTGAATCCGCTCTGCTGCTTCTTATTCCCGGAGGCGTCCAGGTACTGGATCGTCCATCGTGAAGACTTCTTGCCATTCCGACCAATCCGCTTGAAGACACTTGCCATCTTATCGCCCCCTTGAAATGTCTTGATGGACGGGTAAAGGGCACCCGGTTCTAATCCATTCCTCTACCTCTTCAAGCGACCAACGAGTCATCCTGCCGAGCTTAATCGGTTGGATAATTGTTCCTTTGCTCCTCATGCGATGGAGCTGCCGAGTACTAATGTTCAGCATCTCGGCGAATTGATTCGTGGTAATCAGAGCGGTGGCTATTCTGCTAAATCCATGCTGTGAATGCATTTGATCCCTTAGATCATCGTGTCACATTTGCCAGCAATCCTTTGCCACATCCCAACCAATAATTGGTCGGAACCTGATTCTACTCAGGGTTACCCCTGATTGCCAATATGGTACAATTTCTCCAGATACTGGTCAAGCACTCAGAGATCCAATAATCGATATGAACCTGAGGAAGCATAACGTACAAATTAATCCATTGAGACAGTTGCACTATCAGATGCCATTTGGTACATTAGCACCAGAAGCCCTTCTAAGATAGCAGTCGAGGGGTGTATGGCACCCAATAAATCCGAGGTCGAAAGATGCGAAAGCAAGGTTCCGAGAACATCCGTGGAATGGGCATCGAAGACTCCGATACCGTCGGTGATGCCAAGAAAATGGTGAAGACTTACCTCACCGATGAAGAGCATCGGCAACTTCGAATCGCTGCTGCCGAGGCGGACATGACAATTGGGGATTACCTAAAAGATGCTGTATTGAAGGCCATCAAAATCTCCGTTAATGCCTATTTAGATCGCGAGATCGACAAGAGACGATCCTTGCAGGAGTGATGCGATGTTAAATTTTCAGGCTTGTGTCGAAAGCCAAAATCTGGAAAGCGATCATCATTAGAACCGCATCTGATCGTCGTTGAAAAGGTGCGGAGTTATCCTGCAAGTTTTGGCCCTCGTCTCCTAATACACGAAGCAGGTCCAGAAACGCACTCTTATTGTTCAGGGCCCCCTGAAGTCGGCAGACCGGGCGGGATTTTGCGCTTCCAGTCAATACTTATTTCAGAACCGAAGGCGTTGGCCCACAACTCGCTTTATAAGCGTAAGTCCTTTATTGAAATATCTTAAATGACATTTAGAGGGCCTAGTCATGCCTCATAAAAACCGAGTCAAACAAGAATCTATCCTTATGGACTTATGCTGAAGGCTCGGATCTATCGTTTCGAAAACGAAGTGAAATCAGACGTAACAACGAACCTGATACCGGTTGGTGCCCTGCCTCCAAAGTCGCCATTTCATGCTGTTGAAATATCATCGCATTTGTACTTGTGAGCAGATCGTGAGGGCAACGAACTTTCAGTGCCAAATTATTGGTCCACCCATATCGCAGTAGCCTCCCTGGCCCAAGACGCATCTCATGCTATCCACGGGTTAAAGAAGTGTCGAAAATGTGTCATTATTACTTGAATACAAAGTGTTTAGCGATTGTTCTGTCTGTTTGCGACAATCTTCGTTCCGAACAT
>CAMCFM010000127.1 GCA_945874095.1 Candidatus Kuenenia stuttgartensis | reverse complement strand
TTGCCTGATCGCGACGGGGTCAACTTTTTGATTCATCCGCTTTGTTCATAAATCTTTATCCACTGATCCGCCAGATTCCGCCGATCAAACATCCGCTTCACAAACTCAGGACCATTTTCTCCCAGGCTCTGCCGCAATATCTGATTCTGGATCAGTAAAATCAGCTTATCGGCAAGATCCTCAGCATCATCCCTCAGAACTCCCAAACCGGTCACCCGATCCTCGAACGCTTCCGCCGATCCGCCTGAATTCACGGCTACTACGGATCGTCCACAAGCCTGCGCTTCGGCAATCACCCTTCCAAATGGCTCAGGATTCTTACTGGCATGAACCACAATATCGAGCGAACGCATCACCTCCGCCGAATCGGGCTGAAATGGGATAAACTCGACCTTCTTCCCAAGTTCATAACTCTTAGCGATTTGATTTAATTCTTCCACCGACCATTGAGAACCTTGCGTGTCATAAATCGGCCCGCCCACGATATAGGCTTGGAACCGAACGTTTTGTGATGAAACAATGGAAAGCGCTTTCAGAAAAACATCGTGCCCTTTCCACCTCGCATAGGTTGCAATCAATCCAATTTGAGTGACTTCCGGATCAACGTCAATCCATTCCGACAAGCTCCCGACTGGCTGAAACAGATCCAGATCGACAGTGTTATAAACAGTCGATACCGATTTAAAATGATGATTTGGAAATACGCTTAGAAAATCTTTGCTGACATCGTCCGAACAGCATCCAGCGGAAAGGGTTCGGGATCGTCCAAACAAGACCATTGCCACTCTGAAAAGGATACGGCTGAGGGGTCTCTTGCTGAGATAATCCTGAATATTCCAGACAATCGGGACATTTCCTGGAACAACCATCAGGCTCATCAATTGCATTTTAAGACCGATGGCATGGACCAGATCAGGCTTTTGGTGGCGAATCTTTCTGCTTGTGGAGATGAAATAGGCAACGAGCGATGGAAACATCAAGATGAATAAAACGAAAGTCTTGAGTTTCCCGATAATCGATCCACGAAATGAAGAATCGCCGATCCGTTCGAGCCGTTTCGGGAACTGGATCAGAGAAACATCCGCTCCACAGGCTTTGGCCGATGTGAGAACAGGCCCATCAGAACCTGAGAACAAGACGAGTTTTAAGTCTGGTTGGTTGGCCTGAAAGCTCCATAGAGTATCGATCAGACAACGCTCCGCACCACCAAGCTGACCAGTCGGACACAGAAAGACAATCTTACGCATATGCATATGGAACCTCTTAATGGAAATATGAAATTAAGCGTTTTGTGGAGCACAAAACCAACGTTGTCTGTCTTCTGATGTCCATCGGACATGTCTATTAATAGATGTCTCCTCCGGAGCCCAAAACCATCGGTTCTTATCTGGTGATGTCCATCGGACATACCTATTAATAGCTGTCTCCTCCGGAGCCCACAAGAAATATTGACGTTCTTCTGATGTCCTTCGGACATGTCTATTAATAGATGTCTCCTCCGGAGCCCAAAACCATCGATGAATTTTCTTCTGATGTTCTTCGGACGTCACTATTAATACGCGTCTCCTCCAGCTCCCATCATTCCGCCTTCCCTGGTTCTCTGACAGACGAGCCTTTCTGCCGCGTGTTTGTATCGCCGATCTCGGCTCTGATCGCATCTGCCTTTTGTTTCAATAACTCGACAACCGACTCTTCAGAGCCCGCCAGATTCTTGGTCTCACCGATATCCTGACGCAAGTTGTATAACGAGACCCCTATCTGCTTCTTCGTGTATCCATTCGGCTTGCCTCCGGTCGCCCCGGCTTTGCCCTCGATCGAGCCGTAATCGTGCGGGAAATGCAATTTCCAGTCGCCCACCCGAACGGCCTGAAGCTGATTGCCCCAGTAAAAATACAGGGCTTCATGAGGCGTTTTCATCGTGGTATCACCCATCAGCAAAGGCCGGATGTCAAGACCGTCAATCGGCATGTCCGGAGATGGCTTCCAATCCGGATTCTGAAGCCTCATCAAGGTAGGAAGAATATCAATCGTCATGGCAGGTTCCGTAATCACCGAGCCAGGCTTGATCCTGCCCGGCCATTTGGCCACAAACGGAACACGCACACCACCTTCAAAACTCGTGCCTTTGCCTTCTCGCAAAGGCTTTGCGGAACCAGCGTGGTCTCCATAGGTCAGCCATGGCCCGTTATCGCTGGTAAAGATGACGAGCGTATTATCCTCAAGTTTCAACTCTTTTAAGGTGGCAAGAATCCGCCCAATCCCGCGATCAATCTCCGCGATCACGTCTGCAAATAGCCCTTTACCCGTCTTGTTTTTGCCTTCATCAGAGACATACAGAGGCACGTGAGGCATGGAGTGAGGCAGATAAAGAAAGAAAGGCTCGGATTTGTGACGCTGGATAAAGCTGATGGCGTGGTTTGTATATGAGGTGGTCAAAAGCTTCTGATCAGGGTTCCGGGCGATGATCGACTCACCCTCAATCAAGGGTAGGGCAGGGTATGAGCCTGGCTTGGCCTCTGGATGACGTGGCCACATATCATTCGAATAAGGCAGACCATAATATTCGTCGAACCCGTGTTTTGTCGGCAGAAACTTCGGAAGATGCCCTAAATGCCACTTACCAAATACAGCCGATTTATAGCCAAACTCTTTCAGCCCTTCCGCAATCGTGGTCTCTTTATCACTGATACCTATCTTGGAATTCGGTCCAAGTGCGCCCAGAATTCCCAACCGGTTTGGCAAACAGCCCGTCAAAAGTGCGGTCCGGCTGGCCGAGCAAACGGCCTGAGCCACATAAAAATCCGTGAACCTGACGCCTTGGGATGCAATCGAGTCCAGATTAGGGGTCGGTGTCGTGCCTCCATAGCAGCCAAGGTCGGCATATCCGAGGTCGTCGGCATAAATTAAAACGATGTTGGGCCGAGCCGGATTTTTTAGATCGCCGGCCTGGGCCATCACGGATTGGGCGCCAGCCAGAACAGTCACAGCAAATATGAAACGGAGGAAATGCATGATTCAGGCCCGCTGGTTATGATATGGATGATGAGAGGGTTATCATAAACGAGTCAGGGCAGGATTGTCAGTGGTATCCGGGAACGGGTGTTGAATTTTTACGGCCTTGTCTACGATGGCAAATCGAAACACATCTTTGCGGGTACTAGCCAAACGGGTAGGCGGTATCGTATAATCTGAAAAGTGAAGCCACTCGGCAGGTGCCTGAGGCTCGTTTGAGTTCGATTGATTGAATGTTCGGTTCGTTGTGAATCGATAAGTTGTGGTTTCCGGAAGGTCGGTTGAGGTTTTTAAAAGACGCTCTGTGTCTTTTTCAGTCTCTCAGTAAGGCTTTCGGATTAGAACTTAAGTTTGGGAATGAGTGTTCCATGGGATCAGATCATCAAGAATCCGCATCACCGACGAAACCAGCCTCCACCGCTGTGCTAAAACCAGCCAGCGAACCACGCAGGCTGAATACACGTGCTCTGATCCTGATGCTTCTGATCGTGGGTGTAAGTGTTCCCGGTGTGATCGCCCTGCGATACTGGCAAACATCCGCCCAACGCTCCAGCCTTTTGAAACAGGCCCGCGAATTCTGGACGAAAAAAGATCCAGCCCGGGCCCTGACATATCTGAACCGATATCTGGAACAAGTTCCCCAATCAGCCGACGGGCTTGGCCTGAAGGCGGAAATCCTCTCTGAAACGGTGGTTACGCCTGAGCAGGCGTCTGCGGCACTGGCCGTGAACGATCAAGCCATTCGGGCCTTGGGCACATCAGCCAACCTGCCGATGAAGCGCCGCAGTGTCGAGCTGAACCTGCGGACAGGCAAGTATCAGACCGCCATCACACAGGCTCGCGAAATTCTCGGCGAATCGGTCAACGGAACACCTGGTAAGGATGAGCCAGGCGATTCCAAAACCCATCGACTGCTGGCACTGGCCATGTATTTGAGTGATAAAACTGGTCAGGATCAAGCCAATTCCAAGG
The DNA here is from genome assembly GCA_945874095.1 of Candidatus Kuenenia stuttgartensis. Taxonomy (GTDB): domain Bacteria; phylum Planctomycetota; class Planctomycetia; order Isosphaerales; family Isosphaeraceae; genus QWQI01. The sequence continues at coordinate 5,581 of CAMCFM010000127.1, read as the reverse complement.
AAGTCATTCGCCAGTTGGAACTGGCCACCGTGGCTGACCCGAACGATATCGCAACGGCTCTCGACTTGTCACAGGTTTATTCCACAAGGTCTGGCCTTCCAAAGGCTCAGGCACTGGCTAAGTCCGATGAAATACTCCAAAGAATTGTGACCACACACCCGAAATCGGTGGAAGTGCGTCTGACTCGATTCAAACTCTTTATGGATAACGATCTTTTAGACCGTGCCCTGAGCGATGCCAAAGCCTCTGTAGAAATTGCTCCCGACAATATTCAGTGCCGGCTTGCATTATCAGAAGTATTAAGGGTTTCAGGAAACCATCTGGGAGCCATGGCCCAGATCGACGCCATACCGGTTACTGAACGAGACAGGCCGGAAGTCAGGCTGGCCCGTGGGCTTGCGGAGATGACATCGAACAAAATGGACCGAGCCGTCGAGGAATGGAGACAGGGGCTGGTGAAGTCAGGCGGAACCGATGGAGAAACCACCTGGAGACTTGCCTTTGTATTATTGAACCTGGGCAGGGTGAGTGAGGCAGAGCCTTTGATTGAGCAGTTCAAGCGATTGACAGGAAGTGCGGAATCATCGCCTGAAGCCCTATTTCTCGACTCTGTGAAAGAGATGAGGCAAGGCCGGTTTGATGAATCCGTGCTTAAAATGGAATCGATCCGCGACAAACTCAGTCCAGCCCTGATATCTCAAGCCAATTACATGCTCGGCCAGTGTTATCAGGCCAAAGGGAATTCTGCCCAAGCCATTGAAAGTTATCGCAGGTCGACAAAATCATCAAATCGATGGCCCGCACCATGGCTGGCACTGGCGGAGCAGGCGATTGGATCAGGAAATATCAATATAGCAATCACAGAGCTGACACAAGGCCTGACCGCCATGCCGGGCGACCAAACCCTGATGCTGGCACAGGCCCGGCTTGCCTGGAGGGTGCAGGTCATGAAGCCTGTTAGCCAAAGGGATTATACCAACGTCGATAAAATGATCAGGCGGTTGGAAGAGATCAATCCAAATGCAAACGGATTGGCTTTATTCAAGGCGGAATATCTTTCGGTGAGAGGCAATTTGCAACAGGCCATCGAAAGCTTGACAGCGTCGGCCAAAAAACAGCCTGATAATATGACTGTCTGGATCAGCCTGGCGAACGGACTGGTTCGGGCCGGTAAATTCAAAGAGGCTCGCGATGCAATCAATCAAGCCAAAAAGAACGTTGGAGACAAGGCTGATTTAAGATTGACGATGAGTAAAATTGCAAGTGCACAAGGGGATGAGAATCTTGCCAGATCAGCTTTATCATACCAGATCGGGAAAATCCCATCAGGCGATCAGGCACTTGTTTATAAAGCTCTTGGTGATCTATTGATCCGTCAAAGAGATACAACTGGAGCCACGGAGGCTTATGAGAGTTGGGCCAAGCTTCAATCCAAAGATCCAGCTCCAGCGATGGCACTGCTTCAGGTGGCATTGTCAGGCACCGATGAAGCCTTGATCAGGCGCCGGGTGGATGCTCTCAAAGGCCTTGATGCCAAGGATGTGAACTGGCGGCTGGCACGAATCCAGGAGCTTTTGCGAATGCCTCTGGAGGATCAGCAGAACACCGATAAAATTACGGCAAGGCTGAATGAAGCGCTCACGTTTGCAAATACAATTATTGATAGCGGAACATCGCAGGCCCAGGGACTTGTATTAAGAGCCGCAGTGCAGGAGCGTCGGGGCAAGGTGGATGAAGCCACTGCGGATCTGCGCCGGGCGATTGATCTGGAGGGCGGTACACCAGCCTTACGGCCTTTATGCCAGTTACTTGCCAGGGTGGGGAAATTCGCCGAGATTGAACAACTCAGGGCCAAGTTGCAATCCCTTCCCGCAAATATCGATCAAATGGTGGCGGAAATTGCGGTCCAAACCGGTAAAGCCGACGTGGCGAAGACCATTGCCGATCGCATTATGGAAGCGAACCCGGAAGACCTTTCAAATCATATTTGGTATGCACGCATTCAAAGCAGCATGGGACAGAGTGTCATCGCTCAGGAATCGCTCAGGAAATATGCTGAAAGACGCGGCAATGAAGCCTCTCCATGGATTGCACTTCTCGTATTTCAAACTCAAAAGCTCAACAGGGAAGGCACAGCGGCCACGTTAAAAATCATTCGCGAACGTGTCAAAAGCGATAAAGCCGACCTCATGCTGGCCCAGGCTTATGATGTGGCTGGCCTGATGACAGAGGCTGATACTCACTATAAAAATGCTCTTCGATTATTTCCCGAAGATTCTGTCACATCCCAAACCGCACTGGCCTTTTATACAAAGATCGGAATGAGGACGGAGATGGAGAATATTCTGAGGGCCACTTTAAAGCAGAATCCGAACCTGAACTGGGCCAAACGCCGGCTTGCATTATCCCTGTCAGAACGTATAAGTGATGAGAACGCATGGAATGAAGCGTTTCAGCTGGTCTCCACAGGCTCAGAAAATGAGAAGTCGAACGACCCGATTCAAGACCGACTTGTCAGGGCCATTGTTCTCGCCAGAAGCGTGGATATCAAGCGTCGCGAAATGGCTGTGGCCGACCTCGAAAAGCTGATCCCGACATTATCTGATCCGACCATGGCTCATGAAGTTCTCGCCAGAATCTATTCCGACGATCCTTTGAAATTGCAACTCGCCAGAACCCATGCCGAAGCCTCGACCATCAACGGAACTGGCTCGATGGAACTGTCGGAATTCTGTGTCGATCTGGCCATGCGATTAAAAGATATTCCGATGGCGGAAAAATATCTTTCAAGGATGAACAGAATCGATCCCGGTAGCCTGCGGGTGGTGAAGCTCAAGGCCCGCGTTTTATCGGCAAATGGGAAGTCGCAGGAATCCGCCAATCTGATCCTTCAGCAACTCGAACGCTTGAAAATCGCTTCAAATCTCGACCCTCAGCGCGAGACTGAAACCATCACCCTGGCCCGATCACTCACTCAGCAAATGGTTTTGATGGGCCCCTTTGATCAGGTGGAGCCATCGTTAAGGCGTGTGATCGCACTTTGGCCAAGGCTTTCGCACCTGCTTTCGCCATCACTGGTCAGCCTTGGGCGTGATGAAGAAGCTGTGGCCATGCTCAATCAAGGAGCTGATAAAGGCGATTTAAAAGAATCTGCCCTGACAGCTGTCAGCCTGGCTGGAATCAGGCCACCTAAGCCATTGATCGTGAAATCTGCCGATCAGATCATCACCAGAGCTCTCGAAAAATCTCCAAATCAAATGGATCTGTTGCAGGCACTGGCCTTCCTAAAGCACTCTCAGGGCAATTATCAGGCAGAGGTTTTGATCTATGACAAGATCCGTGATTCGAACACCAAAGACTTTCGATATTTAAATAATCAGGCGTGGACACTTGCTGAAAACCTGCATCAATACGATAACGCCTTAAAGGTCATTAATCTGGCGATTGCAAAGTCAGGCAGACGACCGGCTTTTCTCGATACCAGAGGCGTGATCCTCACCAGAATGGGCCGATATGCAGATGCCATTGCCGACCTTGAAGCGGCTCGAGATGCCGGTGATATTATTGTCGATGGCCAGCCGATGGCCGCGATTCAATTTCACCTGGCCCGTGCTTATCTGCTGTCAAAAGATCTCCCAAATTCGAAAAAAGCGTTTGAAACTGGCCTGAAACTCGGTCTTGACCAGAATCTGGTGGAACCGAGCGAGCTGGATGATTATCGTAAACTCACGGCCAGTCTTTAAGATAAAAATACTCAGAAATCTTTGATGAAACATCCATCGACTGTAAACCCTCTCTATCAAACGCGTGGACGAATCGTTCCGCGTTCGATGGGCAGACCGAGTTCCAATGTATTTCGAGACTGGGGAATTCCTGAATGGTTCATCGTCTCTCAGGCTCTATTATTCGCAGCACTCTTTATACCGGGCGTTTCGGTGATCCGGCTACTGACAAAAGTTGCATCATTCGGGGCCAGTCTTTTAGCCCTCTGGCTGGTCTGGAGCAAGGGCGGTCTGGAAAAACAGATGCGACTATTCAAGCCATCCATCTGGCTGGTCTGGATGATCGTCATGCTAGGGGTGATGATATTTCATCCTGATACAAATTCCATTATTGCAGGTATCGCTCACTGCGTACTTTACATATCAAATTATGCCACAGCCTTTTGGGCGATCGCAGCACTGCGTTATGGAATGCAATATCAGCGCGTTTTTCTCCTCCTTTTTCTGATCAATACCGCCAGCGCACTGGTCGGAATTGGCCAGTTTTACAGGCCTGACACATTCTTGCCACCGTCGATCATGGTTCTCGAAAAAGAAAAAGATGCCATCGGTTCGCTGATCCCTTATTACATTCTCGCAGATGGAACCAAAGTGCTTCGCCCATGCGGCCTGAGCGATACACCCGGCGCAGCCTCATTCTCCGGAGCCATGGCCGCCATCATGGGTATTGTCGTGATGAGTTCACGCCTGCCATTATGGCAAAGAATCGCGGGTCTTGCTCTGGCAATTCCCGGGGCAACCGTGATTTATCTGACTCAGGTCAGAACTGCAATTCTCATGGTCGTTGTTTCATTAATGGCATTAATATTTGTGATGGCTCTGCAAAAACGCTGGACAAATGTGGTTCAAATTGCCGTTGCCGGATTTATTGTGGTTATTGGTGGATTTCTTTGGGCTGCCAGAGAGGGTGGGAACACGATTACCGATCGTTATTTCACTTTGGTTGACGATAGTCCAACGGCTGTCCTGTTAAACAGTTCGCGTGCCACGATGGTCCAAAACTCTTTGACAGAAAGGATTTGGGAGATTCCATTCGGAGCTGGGCTGGGTAGATACGGTCAAGTCTATGGATATTTTGCGAACAAGTCGTATGGAGATATGATCTGGTGTGAGAATCAGGTCTCGGCATGGACGATTGACGGTGGGGTGCTGATGGTGGTCATGGGATTTGGGAGCGTCATTACAGCATTGATCAGCTCATTAAAAGTGGCCAGAACATGCCCTAATCCGATGGTCCAACACTGGGCTGCTGGGGTATTTGCGCTCAATGTGAGTCTCTTCTTCACCTGCTTTGGGCAGATGCCATTTTTGACGAACACAGGCCAACAGTTCTGGCTGATGGCCGGCCTGACTCATGCAGCAGACCGGTTGACACGTCAACAACTCAGAAATCAGTCTAGACGACCATAACGATGATTATCGGACGTTCGTACTGGTAGATCGGATATGCGCTTTCTTATGATACTCAAACTGTTTAAGTCAGATCTGAGATCGTCACCAAAGCCATCCCCGCACAATTGCATCGCCAGTAACGTGTGTGTCGAACCACCGTGGCTTTGGCATATTGACCATAGGTGGCCGCTGATGTGGTTTTCGGCCAAATGTTATAGTGGGCAAGAACTTCTGTAAACTTCGCGCCAACAATAAGTTCTGTCTGATTCCTGCAGTCAATCCCAGGGTGCCGGTGAAGCTCCGTGGTAATTATCTTAATCAGAACTCTGGCATGACTTTCCGGTATATAATCAAGCATCATCGCACCCTGACTCGCATGGCGACCGTTTGATATCCCCCTGTGTCAA
>CAMCFM010000126.1 GCA_945874095.1 Candidatus Kuenenia stuttgartensis | reverse complement strand
TTTGACACCCACGCCAATCAGTTGAACGTTCACGCAGGTCTTCTGGATCAAGTGGCCGGGAGCATTGCCGCATTTGAGGCAGACATGGCTGAGGCGGGTCAATCGGATCGGGTCTGCGTCCTGATTTTCAGCGAATTCGGTCGCCGACTGGCCGAGAATGCCAGCATGGGAACCGACCACGGGGCCGCCGCTCCCGTGATTTTGACCGGCCCGATGGCGAAAAAAGGCCTGATTGGGAAGCATCCTTCTATGGATCCGAAAGACCTGAACGATGGCGATGTGATGTTCCACACCGACTTTAGGCGAATCTACGCCGACATTCTGACAAATCACCTCAGCCTCGACCCCGTACCGATCCTCGGAGCCGGTTTCGATCCCATGGGTCTGATCAAAAAGGCCTGAGATTGAGATTTCGAGAAAAAATAAACACCCTCTCATTCTGAAATCTAAATTTTCAGTCTAGGAGGTAGAGTAGAAAACAGCCCGAATCCGTATCACATTCGGCCTACAATATGTGTAGGCAAGTGTGCTCCATCTAGCCGCAGGGCGCTAGCCCCCGGTTTCGGCGATTTACCAATCCAAGACCGGCTAGGAGTCTCCTAAGGAGCCCAAAAGATCACTGGTTAAGGGTTTATGGATGTCCAGAGGACATGCCTATTAATAGCTGTCTCCTACGGAGCCCAAAAGATCATTGGTTCAGGGTTTATGGATGTCCAGAGGACATGCCTATTAATAGGAGTCTCCTCTGGAGCCCAAAAGATTACTGATTTAGGGTTTATGAATGTCCAGAGGACAAAGCACTAGATAAAGAGCAATAGACCACGGTTTCCGCTGTTCAGAAATCCAACCGGGGCTAGCGCCAAGACCGGCTAGACTGGCCGCAGGAGTTCGTTGGGCAATCTCGGTGCAATTCATACTGAAGTTCGCAAGATTTGGCCTTGTCGATTTATCAGGTTCTGTTAGAAAAGGGGTCTATTCCGGATTTTCTAGACCCTTTCGCCTCTCCAAGGATGGTTTGGGCGTGATGACTTCATACGGTCAATTTCGGGTTTTGCCATGCATACTGCTCCTTGTGGCGGGCTGTCGCCATACGTCTATTCAGGATGATCCCAACTGGCCTAGTCCAGGGCCTGTGGATGTGGCGAGTTTGCCACCAATCCAGAGTGTGATCAACCGTGGTACAAGCGACCCTGACTCGATTCTGGCAAGCCGCAATCAAGATCAAGCCAGAGCGATTCCAAACCCTTCCCAGAAAACGGGCGGAGCCGAGCCGATCATGCTCGGATCTGTTCGAAGCCCAGGCTCAGTCGAGTCGCCTAGCTTGCCAGTCGCCGAGCAGACACCCCAGGTAGCCCAGATTGAAACGCCTCAACCTGCCAGTTTGAATCCTCTTCCAGTGACTGCACAGCCTGCGCCTTTGCCACCCGTGGCCAGTTCCGTGGAAAACGTACCGGGAACGCTTCCACTGTCGCCATCGGCAGAACCGGTCGCTCAGCCATTGCCACCGGTATCGCAAAATGCGGGTCAGAAAAGTGATCCGCAAACACAGCCTGCCAGCAATAAACAGGATGAACAACCGAAAGCGGCCCCGGGTGCCAATCAGGGCCCTTTGGCGGCATTCAGCATGGAAGGTCTTTCACCCACAGCAGTTTCAGCTGGACGGGTGGCTGCGACTGTCGGTAAGGAAATTATCACTGTTTATGATTTGAACATCGCGGTTCAGGACTGGATCAAACAGAACGTTCCGGCGGGTCAGTCGATCCCGAGGCGTGATGGGTTGATGATCTCGCGGATGGTTTTGAACCAGATGGTGGACAGGATGCTGATCGTTCAGGAAGCGAATCGGATGATGAAGAGCGACAAGCAAAAAGACGCTTTGCTGAAGCAGATTGAACGCGTGTGGGTCGAACAGCAGATCCCTCCGATGATGAAAAAGAATAAAGTGGAAACGACTTACGAACTCGATCAGGTTTTGCGTAAACAGGGTCGGTCATTGGAATCGGCGAAGAAAGAGTTTATGAACGATGCGGTGGCCCACGAGTTCATGGGGATGAAGCTGAGCGGAAAGACTTATGTTTCGCTGGTGGATATGAGGCGTTATTACAACACTCACCTGACTGAGTTCGACCGCCCTGCACAGCTGACCTGGCGCGAGATCCGGATCCCGATCGAGGCTGGGAACAAGCAGGCGGCTGAGGAGAATGCGAAGTCCGTTCTTCAGCAAGTCCAGTCAGGCCAAGATTTTGCGGCACTCGCAAAAACGGCAGGCAAAGGCCCGACGGCTGATCAGGGTGGATTATGGGAGACTTCTCCTGGTGGATTCGCCTTGACCGAGATCAATCAAGCTTTGGGAACTCTTAAGCCAGGGCAAGTGGCTGGCCCAATTGCGACTGAGCAGGCGTTTCACATTATCAAGCTGGAGACGAGTCGAGAGGCTGGACCCGCCCGGTTCGACGAGGTTCAGACAGATATTCAAAACAAGCTTCGTAATGAGAAGCTCGGCGAGGCTTCAATGGGTTTTGTGAAAGACCTGAGGAAGCAGGCGGTGGTGGTGACAATTTTCGATTCTCTGCCGCAAATCGGCTTGCCTGGTTCAGACAATCAGGTTCAAAAAACGAACTCGTTAAATAGTCCAGCATCGCCATTGGCGCCATCACCAGCCGCGGTGCGTCCAACTCTGCAGCAACAACCCGGGACTCCAAGCGCCCAGAGTGTTCCTGAAGGATCGGGTGGATCATCAGCATTGCATGGGAAGTTGGGTTCGCCTCACGGATCACCAGTTCCGTCAGAGGATATTCCGTCTACTCTGGCACCAGCTGGACCAACTCCTACGCGGGGTATAATGGCTGGACCAAGTGGGCCATCGCCTTTGTGAACAAAAAGTTAGGTTGAAATGTTTGGCGCGAACCTGGATCAGCTTTCAGGTTCGCCCGGCTTTCTTGTTCGGGCATTCACGGCGATCCTGCGGCTGACAATCCGCTGGGTGCGGGGGATGGTCAACCTCAGCACTCCATGCTCGTATTCAGCCTGGATTTGTTCGCGGTCAAATTCATCGCTGAGGATGAATGAACGTTCGTAGGCAATCACGGTGGATTCAAGGGCCAAGGGGCGTGCGCTGTCCAGGTCAGGTCTGCGGACTTTGGCGATCAGCTTCAGGACATTCTGCTTGAGCTCGACAACGATATCTTCCTCAGCCACTCCAGGAAGGTCGGCTTCGAGAACGAGTGCATCGTTATTGTCGTGGATATCCACCAGAGGGGTGGCACGGGCTGGGCCAAGTCCTGCGCTTAAATCTTCTGGGGCAGGCGGAAATTGGGCCTGCTGATCATGCGATTGACGAGGATCCTGAGACATGCCTGAGGGGAGTGTTCCATGCGGCAAGCCTGCCACAGAAACACGTACCCAGCGTTGGTTTGGGTTCATGGCTGACCCTCATCTGAGACTGGTGGAGGGCTAATTTCAATATCGCTGGCTGGCAATGCCGGCCTGGGTAACTGAGAGGCTGCCTGTGATTGTGGAGGTTCCAAAGCTCGATGACGGGTTGCATTGCCCGTGGTTTTGGCGGATCTGGCTGTGACCGGGATTTGTTGAGGTCTTGGACGGACGGCTTTGGGCAGCTCGATCCGGAGAACTCCGTTTTCAATATCTGCGGAAACTTCGTTTGCCAGGACTGATTCAGGTAAAGTTACGCTTCGTTCCCATTGGCCGAACGGGCGTTCCTGACGGCGGTACTGGTCGTCGGGAACACGATCATCGCGTCGACGTTCGCCCCGGATGGTCAAAGTGTCGCCAGCAACACTGACTTCGATTGCAGCAGGATCAACGCCCGGCAATTCCGCCAGAATCAGGAACCGGTGGCCTCGTTCATAAACGTTCATGGTCGGAAACGGACGAACCGTACGCCAGGATGCTCCGCCGAGGCGTTCGAACATCCGGCCCACTTCTTCACCAAGCAATCGTAGAGGATCCCAACGCTCCAACTGATCCAATGTCGCATCCTCCGTCAGTTTTTGATTATTGAGAATGACACATGCAAATATTATGCCGTCATTGGGTTTGTAGCAATAGTCTGGATTCCTGGGGCGAATTGGTACTTCTATTTTGGAGGCTTTGAATGGTGCTGATTTATCACACACTTCATCTCATCAACATTCGCGTATGATTGTTCTGCCTGCATGGACCGACTTATAACCCTCACATTTTGAAATCTGGCGTTTGAGTCTGAGTCTGAGATTTGAGGCGGAGCCCAACGGCGATTCCTAATCTTCAAATGGACAACATGTTATGCAGGCCATGTCCCCTGACATGGCGGGCTTTGGATTATGTAGGCCATGTCCCCTGACATGGCGGGCTTTGGATTTAACCTTCATAACGATGCAAACCATTTTCACGCAATATTTTACATGCGTACCGAATGAAACGGCGAAATCCCGCCCGTTCAGGGGGCCATGCCTACAGAGTTACTCCACTGATCGTGATTAGGGTTCAATCTGAGTGAATGTATCACAGCAAGCCTTGATTGGCAGGCGGCCGAATCGTCTGTCAAAATGGCAGTTGGCTGAGATTCGCTCATGGATGATTATACGGATGAGGTCGAAAATAACTTCCGGTTTTCAAAACCAACCGAGGCTAGACTCAAGCCGGCTTGGCGAGAGAGGGCGTCAGACTGGGGCTGTTGATCTCCTTCGGACACACCTATTAATAGACGTCTCCGCTGGAGCCCAAAGATAACGCTTCTCAGGTTTATGGATGTCCTTCGGACATGCCCTATTAATAGATGTCTCCGCTGGAGCCCAGACGAAGGAGGGCGTCAGGCCTGGGCTGTTGATTTCCTTTGGACATAGCTATGAATAAATGTCTCCTCTGAAGCCCAATCACCCAAAAACCGGAAGTTGTTTCTCGCCTGCTCCTAAGAAACCTTGCCAGTTGAGCCAGACTGGCCTAAAATCGTCTAAAGATGCGGCTCGATCAAGCCTGATTGTAAAATGGTAAACAAAGATGAGCGACTCAGAATCATTGCTGAACCGGTATCCCTGGACCATGATTTCAAGTATTGTGTTTATCGCATGCGCATTGAGCATGGCTGTTTACGAACAATTCCTGCCTGACGAAACAAAGGCCGATCAGGTTGCTAAACCGGCTACTGTAGTATCTGCATTGGTGATCAACCGGGAGACCAGCGACTTTGCAAAATTATTTTCGAAGTTGAGTACCAAGCGGATCATCGATATGAGCCACTCGTTTGACGAGACCACCATCTATTGGCCTACGGACAAGCCATTCCGATGGGAGAAAAATCGCTGGGGACCAACGGCCAACGGCTATTGGTATGCTTCGGCAAATTATGCAGCCAGCGAACATGGGGGAACCCATCTCGATAGCCCCATTCACTTTGCAGAGGGTGGAAACACGACGGATCAAATTGATTTGGAGCGTTTGGTGGGCGAGGCTGTGGTGGTGGATATTCAGGAAAAGTGTAAGGATAATCCAGATTATCTCCTGACTGCCAAAGATTTAAAGGCTTGGGAAGAAACCAATGGGGCGATTGATACAGGTGCCATTTTGGTGATCAGAACGGGCTGGGGGCGTCGCTGGCCTGATAAAAAAAGTTATCTTGGGACGGACCAGCCGGGCGATGTGGCGAACCTTCATTTTCCGGGCATTGCTGAAGATGCTGCGGAATTTCTCGCAACTCAGAGAAAGTTGGAGGGCGTGGCGATTGATACCCCAAGCCTGGATTATGGGCAATCCAAGGATTTTAAAGCTCACCGGGTGCTGAACGGGTCGAATATTTATGGGATCGAGAATTTGGCCAATGCCGAACAGTTGCCGATACGCGGCGCGGCTATCATCGCTCTTCCGATGAAGATCAAAGGCGGTACAGGCGGACCTGTCAGGGTGATGGCCATTCTGCCTGAGCCGCAAACGGAAAAATGAGTTCGCTTTTCAAACAAAAAAGCCGCACGAAATTGAGTTCGAGCGGCTTTTTTAATTTAGGCTGAAAACCATTCGAGTCAGATCGAATTTCGGAGCGTTTTCACGTAGTCTCGAATCTGATGAACGACTGAGGACTGATCGGCTCCGGATTCGGCAGCTGAATGGACTCGGCGAACGATGGCACTGCCGACAATCAGACCGTCAGCGAATGGGGCGAGCAGTTTCACGTGCTCTGGCTCAGAGATCCCAAATCCAATACAGATCGGTAGATCGGTCTGTTGACGGAGCCACGAGACGTTGTCCTGAATGTCAGGCGGGAGGTCGCGACGCTCGCCAGTGATCCCGGCAACGGAGACGTAGTAAATAAATCCTGTGGTGGAGTTTGCGATCGCCAGGGCGCGGTCGCGGGGTGTGGTGGGCGTGATGAGCTGGATCAGTTTCAGGCCACGCTCAGTCGCAAGTTCCAGCAGGCCGGCGGCTTCTTCGACGGGTAGGTCGGGCACAATCAGGCCATCCACACCGGCGGCTTCAGCTTGATCGAGATAAGCTTTAACACCGATCCTATGGACGATGGCGTAGCTCAGCATCGTGACGAAGGGGGCCTGGACGGGCTTGGCCCCGGTTCTCAGTTCGTTGAGTTTGGCGAGAATCTGATCGACATGGATACCCTTTAGCAAGGCTCTGTTATAGCTTGCGGCGATGACTGGTCCATCGGCGATAGGGTCGGAGTAAGGGACTCCGATTTCGAACATGTCGGCCAGACCTTCATCGGCAAGGTTTTGGATGATGGAGGCGGTGGTCTCCAGGTCGGGGTCACCTGCCGTGAGGAATGGCATGAGAGCCGGGCGATTTTCTTGTTGGAGACGGGCGAAGAGTGCGTCGATTCGGTTCATGATTTCAAGGGTGTCAAGGTTGGAATTGTCGTGGAATCTGTGTTGCTACGCGATTGTTAATGCCATTCCGATGGTTGGATCGGGATCACATGATCTTCCAGCCACTGAATCAGTTCCGTTTTATGCCACTGGCCACTGGCGACTGCGATAATCGCAGCTTCATCTTCATCAATTGTGGATTGAATTTCGTACCCGTTGAGTTCCAGGAAAATCTCCATCACGTGTTGGCCAGTGCGTTTATTACCATCGACAAACGGGTGGTTGGCAATGATTGCAAAGCCGAGAATGGCCGCTTTTTCAATGATGGTGGGATAGAGTTCAACCTGATCAAAAGTTTGCTGGGGCAACATCACTGCCGACTCCAGTCGGTTACGATCTCGCAAGCCATGGGAACCACCTGTCGATTCCACCATTCTTTCGTGGATTTCAATCACTTCATCCACAGTGATATAAATGGTTTCACTCATTGCGCGAGTCGCCGATAGAGTTCAGCTTTTTCCTGTAAAAGACGTGCGCTGATCCTTCGGATTTTATCAGATCGTTCTTCAAGCTGGCTGCGTACCAGACTGGCTGCCAAGTGATTCGGGCTTTGTCCGCTGACTTTCGCCAACTCTTCAATCCGGGCAATTTCCAAATCTGTCAACTCGATTTCAAGTTGTTTACCCATCAGTACTTCCCTGCTTTCTTGAAGGAAAAGAACGAAATCGCTTTTCAGGTCGATCTCATAGACAACGGACTTCTCGCGACGCTTGGATCACCTATCTTACATCTGCTCCCCACGCAGCCGGGCAATCTCATACGCATCCTTATCGCCCCGACCTGACAGGCAAATCACCAGCCGGTGATCAGGCGTCAGCTTTTTGGCCTCGATCATGGCTTGCCCCACCGCATGGCTTGTCTCAAGGGCAGGCAAAATTCCTTCCAAAACGGCCAGTGTGTGATAGGCCTCCAGAGCCTCTTTGTCTGTGATCGACTCATAACGCACCCGCCCTGTGTCTTTCCAGTATGAGTGCTCAGGGCCTACGCCGGGATAGTCCAGGCCGGCTGAGATCGAGTGGACGTCGCTTGTTTGGCCTTCGTTGTCCTGAAGTACGTAACTCAGGCTGCCGTGGAGAACTCCGGGACGACCTTGTGTGAGGCTTGAAGCGTGGTCGCCTGAAAGTGGGCCACGGCCACCGGCCTCCGCACCCACCAGCTCGACGGAATCGTCGGGCACAAAAGCATAGAACATTCCAGCGGCGTTCGATCCACCACCCACACAAGCCACGGCCATGTCTGGCAAGGCGTTGAATCGGTCGAGAAACTGGGCGCGTGTTTCTTTGCCAATCACGGACTGAAAATCGCGTACAATCATCGGGAACGGGTGAGGGCCAACCACGGAGCCAATCGTGTAGTGGGTCCAGTTGGAGCTGCCCATCCAGTCCCGCATGGCCTCGTTGGTGGCGTCGCGTAAAGTCCGGCTGCCACTGGTTACAGCGACGACCTGGGCACCCATGGTTCGCATGTTGAACACATTCAGTTTTTGACGACGGATATCTTCCTCGCCCATGTAAACCATGCACTCAAGGCCAAAAAGTGCACAGGCCGTGGCGGTGGCCACGCCGTGCTGGCCGGCACCGGTTTCGGCGATCACGCGGGTTTTACCCATGCGTTTGGCCATCAGGCACTGGCCGATGGCATTGTTGATTTTGTGGGCACCCGTGTGATTCAAATCTTCCCGCTTGAGATAGATCTGTGCTCCACCCATCTTCTTCGTCAGTCTGGAAGCGAATGTCAGGCAGCTCGGCCGGCCCACGTAATCTCTTAGGTAGCCTTCGATTTCGGCCCAGAATGTGGGATCGTTTTTGAGCTGGATGTATTCGGCTTCGAACCGGTTCAGGGCGTCGATCAAGGTTTCAGGGACATAGCGGCCACCGAACTCGCCAAAACGGCCGAGAGCATCGGGAAGTTGTCTAGCTGGAGCGGCTTGCGTATTCGAAACAGACATTTTTTTTGAGGATCCTGAAATAGGAAAGTCCTGAGACTTCAGTCGGGCGACGAGTTCCGAAGCCTTTGGCAGACGGCGATGGATGAGATACTGATATTGTCCGAATCCTGACCGGTATGGTCAATGGAGGAAGTGACATGCCTGGTCAAAGTTCGTACAACAAGATTTGAATTTTCGGCAGAAAGCAACCAAATGAAACCTGAGTAAATTTTTCCAAAGAAAAGCGTTAATCAATAAATGAGCGGCGGGTTCAAGGGAGAACGAACCCGCCGTTGAAGTTCTTCGAATCGAACGATTGATTGAGTATTACGAGAATCTCAAAGCGATATCGTTCAGATTCCAATGGGGGATATGGAAGGTCATCTGACCAAAGATGGTCAAACTATTGGTCAAGAATTGACCAACGGTTCAGGAGATTTTTTGCTTCCTGCGATTAGACGCAGTTCCAAAGAACACTAAACATGCCACTGCACCTAAAGCCCATGTACCTGGTTCAGGAACCACGACGAAAGTGAAAACATCGGAACCTGTGATTCCGCTGCTGTTGGATGCGAGTGTCGCCGATGCTCCAAAATTGATTTTGTAAGTCCCCTGTTTGCTGAACCCCCAGTTAAAGTGTTCGTGTCCAAGTGCCGTTACATTGATAAATTGGCTGAGCACGCCAGGGTTTTGCGTATCGATGAAAACGTCGGGCGTAGTGTTGGATTGATACATGATAAATTCCCCTCCCGCTGGTCGTTCGACAAAATTCAGGAACTGAAATTTCATCGTATCGCCTGTCATGGTACCA
>CAMCFM010000125.1 GCA_945874095.1 Candidatus Kuenenia stuttgartensis | reverse complement strand
GTATCGGCGCTTGAGCTGAACATCAATCTGGCTGTAAGCATTCTTGTAACGGTTTCTGAGTGTCACAAGGCCGTTATAGATTCCTGCAATGAACATCGCAAGCAGGACGATCACGCCTACGATCACTCCAAGCACAACAAGCATAGATTGCATGGCCAGATACCTTTCCCTGAGAGAATTCCGCCTGTAAGCCGGGCCTACAGATAAGTGGAAACTTGAGTGGTGCGACCAAGAACGTGGCGGATCAAGGACTGACGAGACCGGTTCTTAAGTCATAAGATAGTATTCAGGATAGCGGGTAAATTATTATACCGCAAGGGAATTAAATCGGAAAAATTATGAGTGGCAAGCCACGGTCAGGGTTAAAAATGCGTGAGGAGGGAGTCGAACCCTCACACCTCTCGGTACTGGAACCTAAATCCAGCGCGTCTGCCAGTTCCGCCACCCACGCATTGATTTTCATAATATATCGAACTATTGGAGACTTTGCAAACCCAAATCTTCATGGTTTTTGCATAATTTATAGAGCGACCCACTCCGAAAAATTATTGGGATCGTTGAAAAGTTCAAGTGGCCAATCGCTCTGACACCTGCTACGATCATGACGAATCGGTCATAGGTGAAGATGCACTCGCCCGTGATCGACATCTCATCAAGCCTGGCAGAAGTTCATTCTGCTACCTCCTATCAATCGTCTACTATCGCTGGTTTCAAATGCAGGGGAATGCACATATCATGATCACAAGACGCTCAGTGATGGCCCTTGGCCTCATCGGATTAAGCCTCACGTTGAGCCATGCCGCCGACGATGCCGTCAAGGCTCTTGAAGGCAAATGGGCTACAGACGGCTCGGCAGGTATCAGTGCTGAATGGACTTTTAAAGGCGACAAACTGGAAGCCGATGTCAACGGCAACCTTTACAAAGCCGATTTCAAGCTGGATCCAGCAGCCAAGCCTCATGCGAGCATGGATCTGGAAATCACCGACAGCCCAGACGGTAATGGCACAAAGCGTTCTGGCAAAGCGATTTACAAGGTTGACGGCGACAAACTGCAGATTTGCGTTTCATTGCCCGGCCAGGATCGCCCATCAGAATTCGCCAATATCGACGAAGTTCAGTACAAGTTTGAGCTTAAGAAGAAGAAATAAGTCGAAGACGAACTTGTCGTTGACCTGAAAGTCTCAAAGCCAACTCATTAACAGTTTTGTTTTTGAGTTGGTGGTTTATATCTTTGACGTATTGGATAACATCGGCTCTGGGTGTTGTCAAAGGCTGGTATTGGGATAGGCTTTTGTCTCTATCCCCTTATTTAAATCTCGAGTTTGAGTCGGAGATTTGGTGTAAAACCAAACAGCGATTCATAATCCATAAATAGATATCTAGGTTATGTGGCCATGTCCCCTGACATGGCGGGGTTTGGTTTTCTTTAGCGTGATTATGGTTTAGGGACAGGCCGAAAACAAGTCCCCGTTTTTTAAAATAATCAACCGGGTCTATCGCCAAGACCGGCAAGATAAAAGGCGTTAGCCACTGGTTTCTTTGTTTGAATCTAGCCCCCGGTTCGCGGAAGATAATCAACCGGGGCTATCGCCAAGCCCGGCTAGATAAATCCCAAGCCAACCGGGGCTAGCGCAATACCGGCTAGGTAAGAGGCGCTGGCCTCAGGTTTCTTGGTATGAATCTAGCCGCCGGGCGCTAGCCCCCGGTTCGCGTAAGAGAATTAACCGGGGCTATCGCCAAGCCCGGCTAGGTAAGAGCCGCAGTATGCTAGCAAATGGTTCGCATCAATGACCGGAATTTATTTTGTACGTATACACTAATTGCGGCGATAGATCGCCCAGCCGGTCGATTCTCCCAGCAATCGCCACTTCAATTTGAATGGCTCGGGAGTCTCCATAAATTTCCGGATTGGGGAATTCTGATCCACAATGAAAATCAAAAGATCCGTGTTTTGTTCCGCTGATTTCACAATCGCCAGTGCCATCGCCTCCCGCTCAATCGCCTGATCGGGCGATTGCATCAGCGAAAAGTCCTCAAGCCGCTTTGGCTCCAACCCTGCTGTTTTCTGTCGAAACTGAAGAGGAAAATACCCGTGCGCCGCCTCATAAAGATTCCAGCTTGCCAGATCCCCGGCAGACATCACCAAAAGTGAATCCAGATGCAATCGTGGATTGGCTCGATAAGCCCATGCTGTTGCCTCGCTTAATGCCAGAATGCGATCGCCCTGGCTTATAAATGCGTAAGCTCCACTTATAGAGAGCGTTAGCCTTTCAGATTTACGTCCAAGCTCAATCGCGCTTACGCTTTGAGCCAGCCAGGCCACGGCCAGCATCCCCGTGATAACGCTTGTTTCCTTCTTAATTCGCTGAGGCCAGATCACACAGGTAATCGACATGGCGCCGAGCAAAATTCGCTGGGGCAGATAATGGCCTTGATCTTTGCCAAGGCTGTCGGGTCCCAACACTCCAAGAATGAGTAAAAGCAAGATCGCGAGCCACCAGCCTCGTTCGGCTCTGCATTCGCGTTTCGGAAATTCCCGCAAAACGCTGAAAAACCAGACGAGAATCGCCAGAGCGATCCAGAGTGCCGGCTGAAACAGGATGGCCCAGGTTCTCTCAGTCTCCATCACCGGCAGCCATTTTTTTGATGCCAGTGAGATGGGGTCGATCCAGCCGATCTGACGGACCCAGTTTGAGACCTGAAAAACTTTTGACCACTCGAAATGCTCCCAGATCAGTTCGAGGCTTGATCCACCAGTCATGCGCCGATAATTCCAAACCAGTGGAAGACTTGCAGAAGTGGCTCCGATGATTTCAGCACGCTTGCGAAGAGTCCAGCCCGGAGTGGCCAGAACCAGACATCCGCACACCAGCCCGGCAATTCCATAACCCACCAGATGGCATAGAAACAAAATCCACCAACAACTTGCCATCAAAAACCATGACCAAACACCCTTGGAATCGCCATTTCCGTAGCTCCAGATTCGGCCAAGCAGCACCCAAGCCATGGCCAGGCTGATCAGAAAAGCGGTAAAACCAAAGCTCCAGACCACATTCATCGAAACCAGGCTGATCCAGAGCGCAAGCCCCCAACTTGCATTTAACTTTTGCATTTTGAGATGGACTGAGCTCAAAAGCCAAATCAACGCCATGGCGGGCAACCACAGACCAGCCAGATTCATGAAGCGGTTGGCCCAGATATCAGGGAGTAGTTTCAAGGCGATCATGGCCAGAGCCTGGCCGCCCCAATTCGGCAGAGGGCGCAAGTCGAGCCTGTAAATCGCACTTGCGTTCGGTTCGCCGGCCAGCCAGTTGTTGGCGATTCTGGCAGAGGCCAGGTGGGCAGGCCCATCTTGTGTGACCGCCCAGCCGAAGTAGAGCCAGGCTAGCGAGACGGGCATCAGCAGCACGATAACTTTCAGGTACAAGTTGTTGGATAAGGCTTTGATTTGAGCGTCCCTAAGCTTGTTGACGGATTGTTTCACGAGCGAAGATCGATTTTCCTGACGAGAGGTCACTCTGGTTTAGCCGATTCCGAGCGTCAGATTCAGTTCCCGAATAGACTCTGATTCGATAGATTTTATCGAATGGCAACGCAAAGCAGTGAATGTAACCTCGATGAAGGCCGAATAAAATAGTCCTGATTGTCTCGGACTGACGGCGTAAGACATTGATTAGAAACATGTTGCAATTTCCGGCCCTGAAGAATTATTTACGAAGTCGTGCGATTGTTCGAACGGGTCTACGTACCAATCGCCTTTGTTTCTCAATGCGGGCCTTCCATGTAAATACGAAATACGGACCCCTTCAGCGGTTTCTGAGCGACTCTCAATGGAGCTCATTTTTGACGGGCTCTGCCTGAGCATTGCTGATACCGAGCGTTTCATCACTCATTTCCGCCTGGATGGTTTTATGTTCTTTAGAAATAATTTTACCGAATTTTAATCTGACATCTATCGCCCCCAGATCATTGACAGGATAAATGGTATGGCGTGACCCTTCGCCGGGCACAAATTTGACTTTCCCGGCAGCAAATACACCATGATCTACAAGCCCCAGGAGTCGGGCTTGCAATTTGTCGGCCGCCTCTTGACTGGGCGTATTTTTGACTCGAATCTCGGCATATTCCTCGCGAGACGGCCATTTTACGCTATTGTCAGGTACAGATTTGGTGGAAAGGATACTACGATACTTTGCAAAATCAGGGCGTGGGGTACGCATTTTAAGCCCTGGAATCTGAGTGACCCGATCATATTCCCTCTCCATTTTCTGAACGGCGGATTCCATTCTCTGTTGAAATTCATTGTGAAGCACAGCCATTTCACTGACAGTGGGCGTAAAAACTCCAAAAAAATTGAATCTGGAAGTCCTCGCCAAGGCTTGTTTGATGTTTAAAGCCATAAATCCGAAATCAACCTGATCCCAGGTTCGAATCGCTGCTAGATCCTGCCCCATGGATTCAATTGAAGCAATAATGTCCGTAACAAACTTTCGCTGACTTGATAGATTCCGTATCCTTTTGGTGCTCGCTGACGGGGCCGGTGAACCCATCGAGCGATCAAGCACGCTGACATTCGATGAATTGCGGTTTCCCGAATCCTTTGATCTGCTTTCAGGCTCTCGATTTACGCTCGACATAATCATGAACAAGATCAGGATCATGCAAGAAAGGCCGCCCACAACTCCGACAACAATGGAAGGATCAACGGATGAACCTTTCTTCCTGCGACTGGTGACCCTTGGAGGTTTTCGGCGAACATAGTTTGCAGGTCCACCGTAAGATTCGTCTTCGTCTGAGTCATGATCATCTTCGTCATAGAAACTTTCAGACGCATTCGAATCATGCCCAAATTGCGATTCATCCTCGTCATCTTCATCAACGAATGAGCTGGGTTGTCGGCTTTCCAACGAGTTCATGACAAGAAATACCTGTTTACATGAAATGCATCGCACCTGCTTGCCTTTGAATTCGTCACGAAGCGTGTAACAGATTGCACATGCAGGGCAACGGGCATGGATCGCCATAATCGTTTTTCAACCATTGGAATAATATGCTGAAGGAACATTGACATAAGTATCCTATCCATCGGATTCACTCCACACAATACCCCCATAGACGAATACCACCAATTTAATCGCAGGATATTCCACGAAATAGCTTTAGATCATCACAAGCGGTGTGCAAAACAATCCGTCCATTCAGGATAGGGATCGTTTTATAAACACAAACCCTGAAAAAAAGTTGCATATCCGCAGGACACCAACTCCCCGCCCTGAATCGTGTATTCAAGCTCCATTGGAGACGGCTATTAATAGAGAATCCGCAGGAGATCCAGAAACCTAAAGTGAATCCAGGCCTCTGGTTTGGGTCGAAGGCTCCCCGACCGTTGGCCAGAAGACCAAAAATGACTGCAGACCGGTATACATTTTCGACCTGATCCCTATTGGGATTCAACCCATACACCTTAAAACAAAACTTTCGTATGATTCAGAATTTAAAATGATTAACGATTCAGGACGAGCCAAGCCGAAGGCTTAAACTCGCCCCTGCATCGCTATGTTTAAATCAAGCCTCGATTGGCGATCACTCGCCGGCCTTGTCTGAAGCAGCCTTATCGGAATCCATCAGGGCTTCCACAGCGGCTTCGAGTCGATAAAGCGGCTGGCCGCCTACGATTGTCATTCGCACTTTGCCTGAACGGTCGAGGAACAGGGTGGTGGGATATCCTTGAAAATCAGGGACCTGCTTCTGGGTCTTTTCATCACCGATCACGCAATTATAAGGCACTTTCATGGTCTTATTGAATTTCTTGATCGTGTCGATGGCTTCCTTTTCGTCGTCTCCACCTTCATAGTTGATTCCGATAATTTCCAGTCCCTTGGACTTGTATTTATCAAGCACTTCAATGAAGTGAGGAATTTCAGCGCGGCATGGTGGACACCAGGTGCCCCAGATATCGACGATCAGATATTTGCCTTTGAAATCCGCCAGTTTGACTTTCTTGCCATCAAGGTCTTTCAGGTCGAAGTCGAATTTGAACGACTTCTGACTGGCGATCATTTCGGCGAATTCTTTTTTCGCTTCGACGGCGGCTTTGACGGTCAGTTCTTTGACCATCGCCTTAAAGTCGTCGCGTTTGCGGAGGCTGTCGAGATCTTTGTCGGTTGATAGCATGGAAACATTGTCCACACCAGCTGCAAAACAATCTTTGAGCGATTGCATGGCTTCATCTGATTTGCCGGCCTTGGCCTGAACGCAGGCTTCGTTATAGAAGACCATTTCAGCGATCAGTTTTTCCTGAGGTCCACTCAGTTTGTCAGACTTCAACAAAGTCCGCAGGGCCGTTGCGGCTTTCAGAAAATAAGGAGCTGCCTTTTTTTCGTCTTCCTGAGCGGCACGCATCCCACTGGTTTCGTAGAGCTGGATCAGCAGGAGTTCCGCTTCACGATCCTTTGGAGAAGTTTTCAGGCCAGCTTCCAGGTCGCTGATGGCTTTGTCGATATTCGGGCTTTCTTGTTTCTGTAAGCCTTCAATAATCTTCTTGACCAGTGGCGAGCCGATGCCACCTTTTTCGGCTTTCTTTGCTTCCTGAGCGGTCAGGTTGCCAGCGCACAGGCAGAATAAAACGGCTGTCAGAGCCATTTTTAACGTGTTGAAGAACATGCCGGAATACTCCTACTATTTGGGTTGGATCAAGGCCTGGACGTCTTGAAAACTTTTCCAGAACGATGGCCGGTTCACTAAGGATCATCGTAACCAGCTTTACCGAGCCTGACTAGGGAGATGAATCCGAGCTTGCCTTGACGAACAGGCTCCGGAATCCATAAGATACAGATCCAAACTCCGTACAAAACCGCGATAGATTTACACAACTATCGTTCTTCGAAGACCTTAAACTCTTGATCCTGGATGATCCGACCATGCGACACGCATCGCCGCCGAGCATGGTCTGGTTTTACGACATGGATGCCTTAAGATCACCGGCCGGCGTGACGCGCCATGCGGTGGCCATGCGTCATGAATTGGCCAGATCTCCGGAACTTTTAAAATTAAGCCTCGCGACTGGCAGGATTCAGGACACAGAGAATCTTGCGACTTGGGAAACCTGGGACGACTTGCCTCGTACGGAATTGCCATTCTCCACTCGCACCATGCTCAGATACTGGTGGTTAAGCTCATGGCCACCGATCACCGCCTGGACAGGTCAAGCGGATTGGATTTATGCCCCTGCCGAGCTTGCAGTGGCTAAAGGGCGATCGAAACTGGCTGTGACAAGTCACGACATCGCTCAGGATCTGCGATGGCAGCCTCCACGCCGTAAAGCTTTGCTGGACCGATTGTTTCAGACAGCCGACAAAGTCTTTTCCGTCTCTCCGTTCAATACCTCAGAGTTGTTGAACGCCTATCCGCATCTAGAGGGCCGCGTTACGCTGGTTCCCAATGCGGCCGACGAAGTTTTTAACACGCCGGCCTCTGATCAAGAGAAAGCTAGTGTGCATCGAGAGTTAGGGCTTGCCAATCAAAAGCCCTATCTGCTGAGTGTCGCCAACTTTCAGCCCAGAAAAAATCTCGAAAGCCTGATCAGGGCAGCGGCGATGGTTCCTGAAGTGGCCCGTGGAGAGATGGCACTCGTCTTGATCGGTGAAGGTTCTGAGGATCAAACCCGACGTTTGCAACAAACCATTCAGGCCTTGAAAAATCCGAAAGTCCAGATTCAGATCGCCGGATACGTCCAGGGCGTGACCCTTCGAGCGGCTTATGCGTCGGCCACAGCTCTGGTATTCCCTTCACTTTGTGAGAGCTTCGGGATTCCGGTACTGGAAGCGATTTCTCAAGGCTGCCCTGTCGCATTGGCGAACACCACAGGTTTACCTGATGTTGCCAAAGAATCAGGATGGTATTTCGATCCGAACTCAGAAGAATCGATCGCTGCCACCATGATTGAACTTCTTGCAGATTCAACACTTCGAGAGGCTCGAGTGGCAGCTGGAAATCGAATCGCTTCGGAATACCGATGGAGCAGATCCGCCAAAATGGTGATGGATTCGCTGACTGCCTGATGGTTTAGAATTTAACGGGATTCACGTTAGAGCTTGATGATGGTTTTGGTTTTTTCGAGGTGTCGCAAGATCGCCCAGGTGATTACGAAATACCAGGCGAATGCAATCGCCACATAAGCGGCTGGTGAATCGCCGGGTACAAACGGCTTGATTTTGGAAGCCACCATGGGATGCAGCACATATCCGGCCAGAGCGTTGATACTGAGCGTATGAAAAATGCTTGATTTCCAGTGCAGTCCATCGCACAGCCAGCGAAAGAGCTGAAATACGAGCAGGCCGAATCCGGCTGAGAAAACGAGGTAGGATGGACCACCCACGCGCTGGCTCATGGTCCAGGCATTGACCTTGGTTTTCAAGAATTCGCTTTGCTCGGTTTTGTCGGACGGCAGGAAGACTCGACTCACCATCTCTTTGGCCGACATCTGGGTGGGATCCGCAGGCGGTGGGACAAACGGCAAGGCGGCCCAGGTCGGTTGACCGACACAGGAAATGGCATATCCAGCAATCGAGAGCCCTAAGCCAGCGAGGATCATCCGGCGGCTTGAACCTGAAGGGAGGCTGAGCCAGTCGAAAGCGATGGAGCCGACCAGAAGTGGAACGGTCCAGGTGAGGAAGCCGAGCGGGCCACCGTCCATGACCGGCCTATTGAGTGCGAAATCAACGTAAGTGGCGCCTGACCAAGGTGCTGGGACCAGTCCGAAGAAGAGCCAGAGAGCCACGGAGAAGATCATCCAGTAGACTCTCATCCAGACGGATTTACCGATCACCGGCAAAACCCATAACGAGGTGACGGCGATGATTGTGAGTGTCCCGAACAGGTTGCGTTCAAATGCCGTTGGGATAAAAACCCTCCAGCCGCGTGTGAGGAGTTCGGCATAGGATGAAACGGAACCATCAAGGCCATGAAACACGAACCCGAACAGCAGTAGGCCCAGATTTCGCGAAAGGGCGTGTTGCATGGCTGAGGCTGGATGGTCGCTATTGAGCCTTCGCATGAATGTCAGGCGATACGTTAACCCAACAGCCATAAGGAATTGCGGCATGATGGTATCGGCAAAACTGCAATACGTGTTGTGATGCCTTAAGATCGCTGGCATACAGGCGTATCCGCCGACGAAATTTACCAGAAACATCCCTGCCACTGTGAATCCGCGAAATTGATCGATCGATTCAAGCCGGCCGAGGTTTTTAGGTTCCGTTTCGAGCTTTTTCTCGACTGGTATTTGATTCGGTGCAGAATCCATGATTCGAACATTCCAATCCACAGGACAAAAGTGAGCGTAAGGCAATCCATAGTATAAACAGACAAAGCATTAGGAGTCGATTGGTAAAATTGGCCAAGAGTTAAAATGTTCTCCAAAAGTCGAACCGGTAGAACTCGACAATCGTTCGTAGAGATCGTACCATAAGGGTCTAATTCAGATTCCAGGTCCACGGATCTGGCTCTCACAATTCTCCGTATTTGCCGAATTGGAAAGCCTCAAAATGAGACTCGCCGCAACCTCTCTCAGCCGAAGCCCTCTTGGTGTTTGCAGTTGGTCGTTACAAGTTGGCAGT
>CAMCFM010000124.1 GCA_945874095.1 Candidatus Kuenenia stuttgartensis | reverse complement strand
AACACATACTCAAGATAAGGGTCTTGTGGGTGTGCCAGCGATTCGAGGGCGATTTCCTGAGCCTTGGCGGCATCGGCACCGCGGAAGAAGGCGAGGCCACGAACTGCTTCCAGACGGACGCGTGGGTGTTCGTCGTTCACCAGCTTTTGCAGGTGTGTCAAAGGCTCTTTGACTCGGTCGTGCCAGAGGACCAGCACGCGGGTAGCGGCGGCACGGGCACGGGCGTCTTTGCTCTTAAGCACTTCGCTCAGAAGCTTTTCGTTCACGACATTCAGGTTCTGATGCAGCCACAGACCTTCCAGAACGTGGTGCTCATAGGCTGGATCGGTTTTGCTGAGATTGGCAAGCCAGGTCGGAACAGAGGCGGCAACTTCCTTCAAGTCGCGGCTCCCAAGCTCGGTACGGGTGCGATACCGAACACGATCGTCGGAGCTCTTGAGCAGATCGAGAAGTTTTTCGACCGGTTGGCCGGCAATTTTCTCAGGTTGAACCAGAGGACGATTTTTGTGGGTGATCCGATAGACGCGGCCGTGTGAGTGGTCGCGGTTCGGGTCGCGAAGGTTGTGCTGCATGTGGCCGATGATGGTGTTGTGCCAGTCGACAAAATAGACGGAACCATCAGGAGCGACTTCGAGGTCGACAGGACGGAAGTTCGGATCGTCGGAGAGCAGCAGTGGCTCTTGTTCCACAGCGCTGAAGCCGGAGCCAGCGTCCTGGAATTTGTATCGCAGGATACCGAGAACACCGATCACGTTTTGGACCAGCAGATTACCTTGAAACTCGTCAGGAAAGTGCTTACTGGAAAGGATTTCCGTAGCGGAACACGGACGGGTGCGCTGCTGGTAAACCTGATTCATGCGAGGGTGCTTGCGGGGGAAGTCGAGCGATCCGCTGAAGCCGGTGCCCCAGTAGGTCTGGGCGCCGGTGCCGTCGGTCACGAAGTCTTGTCCCCAGGCATCCACAACGTGGCCGTGAGGGTTTGCAAAGCCATAGCTTGTATAGGCTTCAAACTTAAATGTGCGGGGCTCGAATCGGAAGACAGCGCCGTTGGCCGTACGCTCGGGGGGGGCCCATGGGGATTCCACCTGACTGTGGTGGAAGGTGCCTTCCTGCATGTAAAGCGATCCACCTGGATCGATCACAAAGCTGTTGATCGAGTGGTGCGTATCGGCCGTATCCACACCTGAGAAAACGCGTTGGCGGAGATCAGCCACGTCGTCGCCGTCGGTGTCTTTGAGGAAGATCAGGTCAGGGGCCTGAGCGATCAGGACTCCACCGTTCCAGAACTCAAAGCCTGTGGGGTTATGGAGTTTGTCAGCGAAGGTCTTGATCTTGTCAGCCTTGCCGTCGTTGTTTGTATCTTCCAGGATGATGAGTTTGTCATTCATTTCATCCTTGGGCTTCCAGTGCGGATAGCTCGGCCAGACGGCGACAAAGAGTCGTCCTTTGGTGTCGAACGCCATTTGCACAGGATTGGCCATTTCAGGGAACATGGTTTCATCGGCAAACAGGTTGACCTGGAAGTCGGCAGGCACCTTCATCTTGGCGATGGCGTCCTGACCGTTCAGATAAGGGTGGGCACCGCCGGCTAACGGACCGGGCTTGTTGGTGATCACGGGAACAAAGTCAGGGGTGTTGGAATCGTCCACCTTCATGTCGCCACCCTGAGCCACGGCCCAGACGCGCTTGTCACGATTGGCGGTCATGACGTCGAGAATTTCCATTTCGCGATCCATCACCACCCGGTTGGTCTGTCCGTTGACGAACTTGAGGTCGGCACGGCCACCGTAAATAGAGTACCCATCAGTGGTTCGGTAGCGGTTGTACCAGAAGTGATTCTTGTCCAGAATCGCGGTACGAATCTTCTCAAGCTTGTCAGAGCTGGCTTCTTTGACAGAACCAAAGAGGCCTTTTTCGATCACTTCAGCCAGTTGGCGATTGCCTTCTGTGGATGGGTGGATGCCGTTGATGGTCAGCGGCTTGGCGGCTTGGGCGAAAAGTTCGCTGGTGGGGCTGAACAGGTCCACGTACTGAGCATTGTTTGCCGTTGCAACTTCTTTCATTGCATCGGAATACATCTTCAGACGGGGGTTATGTGCAGAGCCATCCGGAAGGTTCGGATTCTTGGTGTTTTCAAACGCAATGGGAGAGAAGATGACAACACGGGGGGCAGATTTGCCATCGTATTGCTTGC
This sequence comes from Candidatus Kuenenia stuttgartensis, assembly GCA_945874095.1. Taxonomy (GTDB): domain Bacteria; phylum Planctomycetota; class Planctomycetia; order Isosphaerales; family Isosphaeraceae; genus QWQI01. The sequence continues at coordinate 7,424 of CAMCFM010000124.1, read as the reverse complement.
TCTGCCAGTGCTTGATTTCAGAGGCCAGATCGGCCTTGAACTTCTTCAAACCGGCTTCGCCAGCGTAGGATTCGTTGTAGCCGAAGAAAGCGAAAATTACGTTGGCTTTGACACGTTCCAGCCATGCGTCAGGCGTGCCGAAATTGGCTGAACGGAGACGAAGGGTGAGTTCATCGCCAGAGAATCCGAGGTTGCGGATCACCAGGTCGGATTCAGGGAACCGAGCCTGTAGGCGTGTTTCAAGCCAGCCATCGTGTTGCATCCGGTCGGCGAGTGTGTTGCCGACGATCGCAATATGATCGCCTTTTTTGAGTTCAAGATTTTGGGCTGAGGCCGAACAGGCCAAAGCGATGAGGATGGCCAAGGCTCTGATGGAGCCTCGAACGGGTGAAGACATGGACCTGATTCTCCTGATTATAGGATTGTCGATTGGCGACCCCTCCTTTTAGACCATGAGGGATCACCAAGCAAGCTTGGTGGGCGATTCTGGGATGAATCGAGAGACGAAAGTCATTCCACTCAATATACTAAAGAAGTTGAGCCGTTTCGAGACTTTTTGTGGTGACAGGTTTCATGAGGCTGTTTGGAAGGATCATCAGGTGTCACAAAAGTTTTCGCAAATGGGCGGATGAAAACGTCGTAAGTCGTTAATTAGAAAATGGTTGTCTAGGAATTCAGTCGCCGCCTACGAAGCGATTCGGTAGGTGGTTGCTTCGTTTATTCGATGGAAGGACCGCCGGTGGATTTGGCAATTTTCCTGACTCCACCGCTTACAGAGGTCGCCGGCACGTCATCCGATCCACTTGATGTGATCAGTCCAGGCTCAGCCGTTGCCCCTGCATTGGCCGGTTGCTGTACGACAATCGCTTCGGGAATCGCGGGGTTGACCACTCCAACTGTTGCGGAATTGGCGGTCGGAGCCGATGAAACCACTTTGGCGCCGGCAATGGTTGTGGGAACTTCAGCCATCTGGACGGGTGTTGCTGTGCCACGAGTCGGGCCCCAGAACGGCTGATGGCCAACGCTTGTGACCTGACCATTTGGCTCGATGTAATAATGATTGCGTGCACAGCCGGAGGTTGCAACGAATGCAATCAGCAAGCAAGTCTGGAGCAGAAATAGTCTGGATCTCTTGCAAATTGTATTCGCGAACGACTTGTAAATTCTTGACATCGGGATCCATCCTTGGCCAATTTCAGGGGCTCTCAAAGCCACCACAGCTACGTTGATATCATTGAATTACACCATATCGCCCAAACCCTCAAGGCCAGTTTAGTAATTTACTCCAAACGGGATCCGATCACATTCAGGACTTTCCGTCCCCGGATAAATTCGCGTAACGCCTATTTTACCAAGGTTCCGGCGCGTTCCAGTTTCGTGTCGGTTTTAAAGTCCAATTCTTCAATTCGTGGTCGTGTGAAAAGGTCGGGCCAAGCGGATCGGGCGGCCCGTTCAAGGATCTTTGATGAGTTTTCTGGTCGGGCCGTTGGTGCTGATGCCACAAAGGCTTTGGCAAGAGCTAGCCGCGATGATAAAAATGTGTTTTCGGAACAGACCGATGTGATCAATTCCAGGTCGGCAAGGGCCAGGTCGTTGCGGCCAAGTCTTTGCCAGATTCGGGATCGCGACATGCGCCAGTCAGGCTGAAATGGGTCGTAATCGAGAGCTTTCGAAAAGTCGGCCAGCGACTCATTCCATCGTGCAAATCGTTCCAGGGTTTTGGCGCGCCAGGCTCGGACTTCGGGCAATTCACGATTACTCAGAATATTGTCAAAATCCTTCAGAGCTGCTTCATGATCACCCTTGGCCAGATAGAGACGGCCACGCAAGTCGACCAGCAAGGGGTCTTCGAAGGATAGTTTCAAGCCCTCTTCAAGTCTTTCCAGCGCTTTTTCAAATTGATTTTCATAAATCATGACCAAAACCTGTGCCCGAACGGAATAAACGGAAAGGTCGTCGTTTGCAAGGCTTTGGTCAAGTGAATCCTGCCACTTGGCATTACCGATGGCGGATTCCAGGACTGTCACATTCAGCCGGCAGCGGTTCCTGAGATTTCCGATGTGTGAATCTGTCATCCGTGGATCGTCAGCGAGTTGGTGTAGCCGATCAATGACCTTTTCAATCTCCTGACGATTGAATTGGGGCCATAAAAGCACCACCTCTGGATCGTCGAGTCTTAATGCAACCAAGGTTTGAAACCATCGGTCTTCTGTCTCAGGCGTTTTCGCAAGCACGGCGATCCGGCAGCGGTCGAGTAGTCGGCGATGCATGGGCATATTCGAATGGCGGACAATTTTCTGGGCGTCCTCAAGAGCATCCCAAGGCTTGCCGGTTTTTAAATATGCCTGAGCACGCATGGCACGGGCTGTGTTGACATCCGGATTCGACTTCAAGAAATCATTCAATGCGACAATCGCAGCATCGGCTCGATTCTGACCGATCAGCAGACGGGCCCGGATCAGCGACCATGTGGATTCAGGATTATGGCTTGGATCAAATTGATCCAGCAAATCCTGAAGCTCTGTCCAGCGTCCTTCTGCCACCAGCTGTTCGCTCCATGCCTGAGCGGCCAGGAGCTTGAGCGACTGGTTTGTAGTGCTGTTTTTTAATAAGCTGATCAAAGATTTTTCGGAGTTTTCATATCGGCCCATCCCCTGCTCTACCAAACCTGTTTCAAGGTCCAGAAGCGACTTGACCTGAGCTCCAATCGGAAGACTTTGAAACTGTTGGCGAAGTGTTTTAAGGTCTTCTTCAGCCTGGCCATACTGACCTTGAATGCGTGCCAGGCGGGCACGGTCGAGCCTGGCCCAGGGGCTTTTTGAGTCGAGTGAGGTGGCAATATCATAGCGGTCAAGACTGATTAGAAACTGGCCTTGATACTGCAATAATAATGCAAGTTCATGGTATCCCCAAGGGTCGGCTGGATTGATAGCAATCGCACGGCGAAGCCACTGCGAAGCCTTATCCGGGCGTCCATCAACCTGCGATAACCGCGAAAACTGGAGACACGCGACGGAAGAAATTTCCTGACGAGGCTCTGTCCAGTTTTTCGGTTGAGGATTACCCCGCTCAATTGCTGCGACCAGCCGTTCTCTTAAAATAATCCATGGAAGGCTTGATTCACGCAGGTCTGATACAGCCAGACAGACACTCAGGCCATACTTTAAGGCTTTGTCCTGATTGGGTTTAATCATGGCACAGACGGCTTCGAATAGAACAATATCAGTCCAGTCGATGATTTGCTTGCGCCGCTGGTCGTTGAGCTGATTCACCCAGTTTTTAGGGGTATTGGCATGCTTTTCAGTCTTAGGGGGGTGAAACTGATCGAGTACTGGGAAGATCAGTCGATTGACATCATTTTCCAGATCATCAATATCCAGCTCGCCACCGAATCGGGTGGCGTGAATGATTCTGTACCTCAGCCAGCCGATTTCGCTGATGTATCGGTCTGAATTCGTGCGGGCCTCTTCCATTTCGCGAGTTTGATTGATATCGCGAACTGCTTGATCGAAGATTTCCTTGAGTTGCGTCTCATTGCCGAGACGCTCGATCACGCGCCGTTGACTGTTGAGGGCACCGACATAATCTTCGCGTATTTTGGAGAGATTCGCTGTTTTGAGATCCTCAAGCGATTCGCGAGTCAACCGGTTCCATCGGTCCTGCTGGTTGCTCTGGTACATGCTATATCCAGGTCCCATAAGGATTACGGCTGCTACCGAGATGGCTGAAATCAAAACAGTTCGATTGCGTCTCAGACCGCGACCCACACGGCTTGTGACAGGCTCCTGAGCGTGCCGGATCGGCATGTCCGCAGCAATCGCCCGTAAATCTTCACTTAAATGAGAGGCCGACGAATAACGCCTGGCAGGGTCAGGATCCAGGCATTTGCGGATCACCCGGTCAAGCACAACGGGCACATCAGGCGCAACATCACGCACGGATTTCGCCGGCAGCTTTCGGAGCTCCAGATTCTGACGCAGCAACTCTTCCCGACTATCGGCCAGAACGACCGATTTTTTGACCACGCCCGAACGTGTCAGGGCCTCGTAAAGTACAGCACCTAAAGAGTATATATCGGCACGCTGGTCCACCAGGCGTGTTAGGCCCGTCATCATGGCTTCCAAGTGCTCGGGCGCCATATAGGCCAGAGTTCCGCCGATACCTTCTTCATTCATCGGAGCTGGATTCGGGCTTGATTTGTCAGCCAATACCGTCACCGGCGATTGCATGGCCAGATTAAAATCCAGCAGCATCGGCTCGCAATCAGGCGTGATCAGAATATTCGTCGGCTTAATATCGCGGTGCAAAATACGGCGTTCATGGGCGTGCCGAAGTGCATCCGCAAGGCACGCGCCCCACCATGCCACAGCTTGGGGAAACGAGAGTTCTGCCAGAGACCGGCGAGCTGATGAATCTCTGGCTTCGTCCACCAAAGCCTCAGGCTGGAGCGAATCCATGAGCCTTAATATATCATGACCATCCAGGCACCGGTCCCAGTCCGGATGTTCAATCACTGTGTTTAAAGTGACTTGACCGAAATAAGGCATACAGACCAAGTCGAAATGATGTGTGCCGGCCTGCGTTTTCTGGTGCGAATAAATCGGTACAATGTGGGTGTGCTGAAGTTTGGCCAGAGTGAGCCATTCGTCATGCTGGCCTCTGGTCACTTTGAGAGCGACCTCGCGACCTGCCAGAGAGGCATCATGTGCCAGATAAACCTTGGCGTAGCTGCCAACTCCAAGCTCTCCGACCAGCTCGAAACCTTCCACATTCTGACCAACCACCGGGAAGCCGTCCATGCGCTGGGCATTGGCCTCAGCCTCGTTCTCAAGTGCTTCGCCTGCAACGGCTTCCTGAATCAGAACCAGTTCTCTCAAAGATTCATAAGCCGATGGAAACCGGCTGGCATATTCCGCCAGTCGAGGCTTCTCGCCCGCCTCCATCCGGAGCATGTATTCTTCAAATGCAAGGCCTGCTAAAAATTGCGGATTCTCAGTGCAATGATGCTCCAGATCGAGATAATCTTCCACCTGAGCAAGCTCGCCGGCATCAAGTCGGCATGCCATGTCGACTCTGGCAAGTGCCAGAAGTGCGGGGAGTTTTTCGGCTGGATCGGGAGGCAGATAATCTTCAATGCGTGGTCGGCGACCTCCATGCAAGCCGTTGGACTCGTGCCATTCGCGCTCGAAAACGCGGGCCCGACGACGATTTGAATCGTCCTCAGCACGGTCCCAGAGCGTGGATTGTTCAGGCTGATGCGGCTGTGTCATGGTCAATTCGGCGTCGTTCGATGCGAACGCGCAAGTCCTCCAGAACTCGTTGAACGGTCCGTTCGGAAATTCCGAGCTTGTCGCCAATTTCTTTACTACTGTGTCCGTCAGCTTTTAGGTCGATGAGGATTTGTCTATCCTGAGGCACCAGACTGCGCCAGTGAGAAAGCTCATCGGCGGCCTCGAGCACTTCGGCGGCCGATTCCGCGTCGTCGGCTGGATCCAGGTCTGACCCGGAATTTCCGTGAAATGCCTGAAGACGGTGAATATCAGTCTTTTGAGCGGTCTCGCGGCGATATTGGTCGATCACCTTGTTGCGAGCCATTTTACTGAGAAATGCAAACAACTGGGACGAGTCTTTAAACTCCAAAGCGGTATCGCCCGGCGTTTCGGGAATCCCATGATGATCTTCGACTGGCTCGCCGCTGATCCTTTGAAAAAAGCTCCTCCAGACGCTTTGCATGATGTCCTGAGAGTCGAATCTCGACCTCAAAACCCGGGGCAGACATCGCCTGACCACGAGCCTGACCTGAGCCTCATAACGGTCCAGAATCTCTGAAGCCGCAGATTGATCGCCTGATTTTAATCGACCTAAAAGCTGGGCTAGACAATCTGCTCCGCAGTCGTCCCGTGACCAGTCCCGGCTTTTTATGCTCGGCAAACGCGATTGATGTGCTGACATACGGCCCGGTTCCTTCCCGTCGAGACTTCCATTGCTCATTCCGTAAACTATCTTGTACAGTGGTGTGAATCAAAAAGCAACAATAAAGATTAAAAAAGGCTCGCGATTTTTGGGCTTCAGGCCTCAGCTTATTTCTGGCCAAGCCCTTCTTTGATTTCAAGCTGCCGATCTGGTTTGAGATTCTCCAAACGATCCACCGACCCTGATGGCCACACCACTTCCACCCGTTTGATTTCAGGTTCGCTACCAAGCCCAAAATGCAATCGTCCATCAGGCGCAGATTGAAATGATCCGCCACCGACTCTCCACTGCGTTTTTTGACTGTTCCCAAAATAGACTGTCACTTTGGCTCCCACACCATCGCGATTCGACTTCACTCCAGTCAGTTTGAATGAAACCCAATGCGACTTTGATTTCGTTGTATTTCTTAAATGCAATAACGGGTCGTTTTGAGATTGTACCACGGCATCCACCAGGCCATCATTGTCCAGATCTCCAGCGGCCAAGCCTCGTGCCAATAAATCTTTTTGAAAAACAGTTCCAGCCTGGTTTGAAACATCGATGAGTTTATTGACCTTTACCAGCGGATTTGATTGCGCTTTTGCCTGTTCTTTTTGTGGATTTGAAAAAAGTTCGCCTTGCATGAGTTGCAATGGCATGCGCCAGGGGATGGCCGGTCGGCCGTCTGTAACGTGTCCATTGGCGGTCAGGAGATCTGTTTTTGAGTCGTTATTAAAGTCGCTCAGGGTGATCCCAAATCCGAGATAAAATCGAGATGCGGCAGAGACTCCAAAAGCGGCGGTTCGATCGACAAACAAGCCATTCCCGAGGTTCTGAAAAATCGATGTGGATTCGTTATAAAAATTCGTCACGGCAAGGTCGATCAAGCCATCGCCGTCAATGTCGGAAGCGGCTGTACCCATGCCGGCCTGATATCCGCCCTGGGCATTGGCTGCTACGCCGGAAGCATATGCCGATTCTTCAAATTTCATTTTGCCTTTATTGATGAACAGGAAATTGGCCGTGGTATCGTTCGCCACGAAAAGATCGACCAATCCGTCTGCATTAAGATCGGCTGCAACTACGCCCAGGCCGCGGCCCTGACCGGCTGTGTCGGCATCGGTTATTCCCGATTCTTTACTGATGTCAGTGAATGTATTTCCATCATTACGAAATAAATGATCGTTCAAGGCGGGAAAGTCAATGGGCCTGCAATCGTAGGAGTTGGGCTTCAGGGGATCAATGCAGGGATAGGCTTTGCCTTCAATCCATTCCATGTAATGACAGACGTAAAGGTCAAGGTCTCCATCGTTGTCAAGGTCGGCAAATGCGGCTGAGGTGGGCCAGTCGCGTTCTCCGTCGAGTCGGTATTTTTTGGTAACATCTTCGAACTTGCCGTTTCCGAGGTTGCGATAAAGCGCGTAGGATCGCCATCGGGTGACGAAGATATCGCTGAAGCCGTCGTTGTCAAT
>CAMCFM010000123.1 GCA_945874095.1 Candidatus Kuenenia stuttgartensis | reverse complement strand
GCTTCCGCAGCGACTGGCAGAAATTCCTGAGCGATTTCATGATGCACCAGCAAGGTTTCCGCTGCGTTGCAGACGGCTGGCCTTTGGGCCTTTGAATTCACGATGATATTGACGCCCATCACGATATCAGCCGATTTATCGATGTAAACGTGGCAGATACCGGCATCGTGCTTCAGTACAGGCATCTTGGCATCGTGGCTCACCCGTTTGATCAGCCCTGAGCCGCCTCGGGGAATGGCCAGATCAATCTTGTCTGACATCTGAAGCAGTACGCCCACCGCGTCCCGATCGGAGGTGGGGACAATTCCCACAGCGTCGCGTGGAAGGCCTGACTGTTCCAGAGTGTCACTTAAAATCTGATGAAAAACCCGATTTGTGTGGGTGGCCTCTTTACCGCCCCTCAAAATACAGGCGTTGCCACTTTTGATGCATAAGGCAGCAGCGTCAACGGTTACGTTGGGCCGACTTTCATAGATCATGAAAATCACGCCCAGAGGGACACGTATCTGACTGACTTCGAGGCCGTTAGGGCGTTTCCCGCCATGGATCACCTCGCCGACGGGGTCGGGCAGGGTGGCCACCTCTTCGACAGCATTGGCAATCGCCTCAAGACGCTTCGAGTCCAGCCTGAGTCGGTCAATCGCAGCCGCGTTTAGACCGAATCCAGGAGCCGCATCGACATCCTTTTGGTTCGATGCCAGAATTTCGTCCCTTCGATGGCGCAAGCCTTCAGCCGCCATTTTCAGCCACGAATTACGAGCTGCACCTGAAGTTACGCCAATGTGGCGAGCGGCTTCGGCGGCCCGTTCAGCCAGAACGCGACATTCTGTCCAGAGCAGGTGGGATGGTCCGAACTGGTTGGCAGGTAATGAATTATCCGTGGTTGTGCCTGACATCGCCTGTTGTCTTCTCCAAAGCGTTCCAAACTCGAATTGCATCCACTGTCGCAGCAGTATCATGCACGCGAACAACCTGTGCACCGTGCCATGCCGCGTGAAGTGCTGAGGCCACGCTTCCGGATGTGCGTTCGCCCACGGGCCGACCTGTGATATCACCGATCATCCGCTTTCGGCTTGTTCCTATCAACAGTGCGCAGCCAAGTTCTGCGAATTTATTGAGATTTCTGAGGATCGTCAGGTTGTGCTCAAGAGTCTTGCCAAACCCGATCCCTGGATCGACTGCGATCCGCTCCTTTGCGATACCAGCTTGAACAGCAGTCTGAATTCGGCGATGGAAAAAACGAATCACTTCGCCAACCACATCTTCATACTCAGGCTTGATTTGCATCGTAGCAGGCGTGCCTTGCATGTGCATGATTACGACGCCTGCCGGGGATTGGGCCACCACTTCGGTCATGTTTCCAGAGGGATCAAGTCCCGTGATGTCGTTTACGATCAATGCACCGGCTGCGACGGCACGACGAGCGATTTCCGGCTTGTAGGTGTCTACCGAAATGATCGTATCCGGACAGCTTTTCAGCACACCGGCGATCACCGGCGCGATGCGGTCCCATTCTTCGTCCAAAGGGACAGGCGTGGCGCCTGGGCGGGTGGATTCGCCTCCGATGTCGATGATATCAGCCCCGTCTGAAAGTGCTTGAAGGGCTGCTCTTACGGCTATATCTGGAGCGAAGGCGGTTCCGCCGTCAGAAAAGCTATCAGGCGTGACATTGACAATGCTCATGACTGAGCATTGACCATCACGCCTGAGCAAGTTTCGGCCTGCAGCCGACCATGAAAATTTATGCATGGAGAGGAATCATTCAGCCGGCTCTGAGCTGGCGAACTTCAGCCGGTTCGGAATAGGCATAGTTCATGACATAGGCATCCTCGCCTGTGTCATCAAAGTGTTCGCGGGCGATCTCTAGAGCCTTGAAGCCGATGGCCCTGAAGAAGAGTTGAGCAGGCAGGTTGGTCTCTCGGATGTGCAGAGAGATTTTGGTGCGACGCTGGCTTGAGAGCTTGCCCATCAGCTTTGAAGCCATCTGGGTGGCCACGCCTCGGCGGCGGAACTTGGGATGAACTGCAAAATTGAGGATTTGCAGGCGATGCTTGTTGAGTTCATAAATCATGAACCCGACGATCTGATCGTCAGCCTCAGCCACCATGCCGATGCAATTCCTTTGACGCAATACTTTTAAGAACTCATCTTCCATCCACGGAAGCGATTCCTGTCCGGCTTCAATCGCAAGGACTTCGGGCATGTCGCGGCGAATCATCCAGCGAATATGAACCTGGAGTTGAGCGTTGGTTGTTCCCAAAAGGCTCATCATCGACTCCTTCCGTGGCTTTGTCGTGAGTCTCGGAAACAAGTTTCCGTAACGCAGTCTAATCGGATTGTATACCGGTCAAGTGCGATCCTTGCACCTGAACATCGGGTCGGATTCTAGCCCTGATCAGAAAATTTGCCAAGGTCGATTACTACAATAAAAAAAGAGCAGCCTGTAAGTCACAGACTGCTCTTGGGTTGTGTTTTCAGAATCGGGTGGTCCCGATTATCGTTTGTAGGAGTAAGAAGGGTTTGATGGATCGAAGTCGCGATCAGATAGCCCGACGTTCACCTTGAGATTCTGGAAGTGATAGTCTTCCACAATCGGCGGTGCATCACCCTTGCGAGTGGGCCATTCAAAGCCTGTGAAACGCACGGGCAGGCGGAGTTCGTCGTCGAAATAGAGACGGACGATATGGTAGTGGAATTCCGGTTGACGGTGATCGTGCTTGGTCTGAACCATCGTGGTGGACCGGTTGCCGATGGTCACTCCACGCTCGATCGAGACGTCGTGTTCCGGCTGTAAGTCTTTGTGCCAGCTGTTATAAACACGAGTCACCAACTTGTTTATGCCAGCCTCAGTCACGGGGTGACGGTTGTCCGACATAGCCAGTCGGCCGGTCGGTTCGAGATTCATCGTTCCTGCCAGATACCCTGTCCAGCCACCCTCGTGGGCCACGAGTTTGTTGGAGTATTTGGCTGGGAAATAGATCGCCTCACGACCCTTGTGCGTGGTCTGAAACGAGAAGTAGATACAGTGGGGCTCGGTTCGGCCCTTCATCTGGATCACTTGTGGGGTCAGCAGCTTAGAGCCGATTCGTTCTTGTTTGACGAATGTGCAGACATAATCTTTGACCTGCTCCATTTGCTCGCGGGCATCGGCGATAAGCCGGCGTGCTTGCGCGAGGTCGCTGATTTCACTTTGAGTGATATCGGCAGGCTCGGCTAAAAGTCCGCTCGGTTTGTCGCCTTTGGGAACAGAGCTTGTGGAAGCTGTGGCCTTGGCTGCGAGTTTGGTTTCTGACGTTTTGGTTGAAGAAGCTGTGGCTTCCTCAAGTGAGGTGGTTTTGTCGTCGGCAAGTACCGACCAATGGCCGGTGGCCAGACCCACCGCACCAAGCCCCATGATTTGCAAAATCCTGCGACGATCTGAGGCGCGGTCCATCGCGCTATGCCGGGAATGACGCACCATGATCGCACCGCTCCGGAGTGGTCCGGATTCGTTCGGGTGTGAGGTTCAATTTTTCATCTACGGGATGGATCGTCCAGCTTCCTGCCAGAACTCCAGCACACATGTCAGGAATCTTATCGATTCTTGAGATCGCTTACAGATCAATCTGAAAAAATAAGGTTTAGCCTTTCCGCAGAGTTGACGACAAAAGTCGAAGATAGCGATCGGTATCTGGTTTTTTAGTGGTCTATGATTGGACTTTTTCCTAAATGTAGGATTGGAACGATGCGACAATAAGCCATGGTCTATAGCTACGCAGCGATTTGCTGGCCGGTCTTGGCGCTAGCCCCAGATGGTTTTGTTAGATTTGGTTTGGATTAATCTAGCCGGTCTTGGCGCTAGCCCCGGTTGGTTTTGCCAGGCTTGGATTGGGCTTATCTAGCCGGTCTTGGCACTAGCCCCGGTTGGTTTTGACATGCGGAACCGGGTCAAACTCTTAAGACCGGATAGGCCCCCATTTATAAGGCTTGAGTGGGCTATGGAAGCTGGTGGGATTCATTCCGAACTAATTCGTAACTCATTTTTGTAAAATAGTTTAAAGCATTATTGCAAAACGGGTTTGTATACGATAAACAGGTTTGTATAAGATAATTGATGATTCGCTCTAGAAGCAGGTGGGCTTAACCCCACCGCTTAACCCCACCCTACCTTTGCTAGGCTTGTTTTGGATTTATCTAGCCGGTCTTGGCGCTAGCCCCGGTTAGTTTGGATATGCGGAACCGGAGATAGCGCCAAGACCGGCTAGCAACCCTCCACATGTATCAGGCTTGACTGGGCAACGTCAAATCGACGTTTCATTCAGAACGACCCAACGTGTAAAAGCTCATTAGAGCCCCTATTTTCTCTAATCCGCAAATATTTCGAAAAAGATTCAAAGTTCCCAATCGAAGTTGTCGATGATGAATATGAAGAAACCGAGAGCTAACGGACCAGGACTCCGCGAGCCCCGATTGCTTTGAATCCTGTTTATCTGTTGTCCATTCATGGACTTAGGTGTGAGTTTAAACTCGGCCAGCAGCCCTTGACTTTGACACTTGGTTTTTGAGACAGCGTTTAGTGAAAATTTTCGTGTTCTAGAAGTTCGAAAAAACTTTTGAAACGTCCTGGAAATGTCCGGGAATTCGCTTGATTTTTCTGGATTGCTTGGAATTGGCTGAGATTTGTGCATTCGCTTGACCGCGTACAACCTGAGGGCTATAGTTGCTGAGTCCTGGTCCGATCGGCAGATGATTGCTTGGGGAGCGATTCCCAAAGCTTTCTGCCATACAATTTGAATCACTACCATGGAAGCGGCTTTCTGATCTGGAAAGCGGTTCCTGAAGGGGCTTCTGGTGTCTTCTGCGACTGACTCGATCATTCGGCAAATCAAAGAAACGGTTGATATCGTTTCACTGATCGGGCAGTACCTTCAAGTGCATCGTATGGGCAATCGCTTTAAGGCTTTATGCCCATTCCATGATGACAAGAATCCATCGCTCGACATCAATCCCCAGCGTCAGTCTTATAAGTGCTGGTCGTGCGGTGCGGGTGGCGACTGCATCGAGTTTGTCCGTCAATATGAGCGGGTCGAATTCCCTGAAGCGATCCGCATTCTGGCCGATCGGTCGGGCATCAGCCTGGATCAGATGAAGACTCAGACCGATGTTCCGAAAGGGCCAGCAAAGTCAGATGTCTACCGTGTCTTAAGTTGGGCGGCTGCATACTACAAAGAGGCCTTGGGAGATCATCCCGAGGCCGTGGAATATGCTCATGGGCGAGGGCTGACCGACCCATTCATCGAACAATTTGGGCTTGGCTATTCGCCTGCTGATTCGTCGAAATTCAAGCGCGAGGCCCGTACCCTTGGTTTTACTGAGGAACAGCTTGAGGCGTCAGGGATTCTGGCGAATTCCGAGGGTCGGACATTTGACCGCTTCCACGATCGTCTGATCTTCCCGATTCACGACTTTTCGGGCCGGGTGGTCGGCTTTGGAGGCCGAATTTTGCCGGCCCGTGAGCAGGCTTTGGCCGAGCAGGGGCGACGTACCGGCAAGTATATCAACTCCCCGGAAACGTCCGTATTCCAGAAACGCAAGCTGGTTTATGCCGGAGATCTATCCCGGACTGCGGCCCGTGAAGCGAAGCAAGTGGTTGTGATGGAAGGCTATACCGATGTTATGGCTGCCCATCAGTCAGGGCTTTCCAATGTGGTAGGCACGTTGGGAACAGCCCTTGGTTCGGAGCACATACCGGTGCTTCGTCAGCTGTCTGACAAGGTTGTTCTGGTGTTCGACGGCGATGAGGCGGGTCAGAAGGCAGCGGAGCGGAGTCTGGAAATATTTCTGGGCCAGCCGGTGGATCTGACCTTGGTGGCTTTGCCGGACGGCATGGACCCTTGTGATTTTTTGAATCAATTTGGTGCCGAAGAATTTCGGAAATTAATTGAGCGGTCTGTGGACCCTCTTCAATTTGCGATTGATCGGGCAGAGTCACGTTTCGACCTTCAAAACACGGAGCAAGCACGTCAGGCGGCTGAGTGGGTGATGTCCATTTTCGCTCGCGTACCACGACAATCTGGTAGCGGATTGGAGATGAAAGTGGCCATGGCCCTTGACAGATTAGCATTTCGCCTAAGAATTCCAACAGCTTACCTCCAACGAGAGTGGAATCGACAGACACGGGAATCGAACAAGCGTGACCAGCGACGAACTGTCACGGAAATTCAAGAACCGGTACCTGTTGTGGTTCGACCAGACCCCCTTGAGCGAGAACTGGTGGAATTGCTTCTAAATCATCCTGAAATGGTGGGCGAGGTCATGCCGCGTGTTTTGGCCAGCGAGCTGAGGCACCCGACTTTAAGAATGATTACCCAAGCGATCTATGACACGTTTCGATCTGGTGAACTTCCCGAATTCGATCGGGTGGTTGACCGCCTTGAAAGTGCGGAACAGTCGTATGCCGCAGGGCTTCTGCAGGGGATCGATACCGGGCCATTGCGGGAGGGCGTTGTCCCTGCCGAAGGCCGCGATCGGTTGACGGGCATTTTGAGCAAATTTGCACGTCGCTCCATGCAGGATCATATTGCCGAACTACGTCGGGCTCTTGCTGACGTTGACCAGATTGAAGACCCGGAAACGCATCAAGCCTTGCAACTTGAAATTCGTCGATTGCTGGCACACGGGCTACCCGCCCTTGGGTCGGCATTCAGTCCCATTCGATAAATCCCCGAATCCTATAAGTATCACGCATCGAGGAGACTCCCCCATGGAAAAACTGGACCCCGTCGTCAAAATGCTCCTGGACAAGGGCAAAAGGCGCGGCTTCCTGACCTTCGAAGAGGTCAACGAGCTCCTGCCCGACGAATTCTCCAGCCCTGAAAAGCTCCAGATGATTCAGGATACACTGGAGGAAATGGGCATCGAAATGATCAACGAGGACGAGGTGGAAGCCCGCTCGCCTGTTGATTCCGTTCTGGATGACGATCTGAACGGCATAGATGAAGACATTGTCGGTGCTGATGTCGAAGACGACGGCGAACTGTCGCTCGACGACGAACTGAGCGAGGATTCGTTCTCACGCCGGATCGACGATCCTGTGCGGATGTACCTGACCCAGATGGGCGAAATTCCACTGCTCAAGCGGGATGAAGAAATTCGCCTGGCCAAGCTGATCGAAGACACACGCCGGTCATTCCGCGGCAAAGTCCTCGAATGCGATTACGCACTGCGTCTGGTCGTGGAAGTTTTGCGTAAGGTGGATGCTGGGGACCTGCCTTTTGACCGGACCGTGAAAGTCTCAGTCACCGAGAATCTTGAAAAAGATCAGATTCTGGGCCGGATGCCGGCGAACCTGAAAACGCTGACCTACCTGATGGATCAGAACCGCCTGGACTTCAAATCGTTCCTTCAGTCCAAAGGCGATCGCAAGACCCAGCGGATGATCTTCAAGCGGATGGCCGTTCGCCGCCGCAAGTGCGTTCGTCTGGTCGAAGAACTCTCGATTCGGACCCAGAAGATTCAACCCCTGATGAAGCGTCTGGAGCAGATCTCCAACCGCATGAATGAAGTGGTGGTTGAACTTCGGGACATGAAGAAGGCTGGAGTGGTGAACGAAGAGCATGGAAACATGCTCAAAGAGCTCAAAGACCTGATGCTGATGACCCTGGAAACACCAGGTTCACTGGCCCGCCGGGTTCGCAAGATGAGCGAGCGGTTCCGCCAGTACGAAGAAGCCAAGCGTCAGCTGTCGGGCGGTAACCTGCGTCTGGTGGTTTCGATCGCCAAGAAGTACCGCAACCGCGGCCTGTCGTTCCTTGACCTGATTCAGGAAGGCAACACGGGC
This sequence comes from Candidatus Kuenenia stuttgartensis, assembly GCA_945874095.1. Classification (GTDB taxonomy): domain Bacteria; phylum Planctomycetota; class Planctomycetia; order Isosphaerales; family Isosphaeraceae; genus QWQI01. The sequence goes on along the minus strand of CAMCFM010000123.1, from coordinate 1,812 downwards.
TTGATGCGTGCTGTCGACAAATACGAATATCGTCGCGGGTTTAAGTTCAGCACCTACGCCACCTGGTGGATTCGTCAGGCGATTACGCGAGCCATTGCCGACCAGGCCCGGACGATCCGGATCCCGGTCCACATGATCGAGACGATGTCCAAACTGCGTAATGTACAGAAGAAGCTGCTTCAGGAAAAGGGTCGCGAGCCGACGATCGACGAAGTGGCGAAGTACGCCAATATCTCGATTGAAGAAGCCCGCCGCGTGATGAAGATCAGCCGTCACCCGATCTCTCTGGACCGTCCTGTGGGTGAGTCTGAGGATAGCTACTTCGGCGACTTTATCGAAGACGATTCGGTCGAGAGCCCGATCAACGCGGCCACCCAGGAGATGCTCAAGGACAAGATTGATCAGGTTCTCAAGACCCTGACCTATCGTGAACGCGAGATCATCAAACTGCGATATGGGCTTGGCGACGGCTACACTTATACGCTTGAAGAAGTGGGCCGAATCTTCAAGGTGACCCGCGAGCGGGTCCGCCAGATTGAAGCCAAGGCGGTGCGTAAGCTGCAACATCCCGTTCGCAGCCGTCAGCTTGAGGGATTCCTTGAGCATACAGGCTAAGAATCAACAAAGCGTCGGTGACCAAAAGGTCATCGGCGTTTTTTTGTTGATGAACGTTGGCAGAATATGAGACAACATGGTTATGAAAACCATGGTCGAACATCCATGGAAGAATCCACGTCGACCTATAGCGCCGAAAACGAGACATGACAACCACAGCCAACTCGCTCCGTGAGATTCACTCGCTCCACCAACGATCCAAAGCCATCCGGGATCGGTTGCTGAGCGTACCCAAGACGATTGTAGCCCGTCAGGCACAGGTGGCCCGCAAGCAGGACACGCTGGACAAAGCCAAGAAAGATATTCAGCAAATCAAGGTCAGCAAAGGGCTTAAAGAGGTTCAGCGGAAGAGTCTTCTGGGCAAGATCGACGACTACTCTTCAAAACTGCTGACGGTCAAGAAGAATGAAGAATATAAGGCGATTCAGAACGAGATCGCTTTGGTCAAGTCGCAGGTGAACAAGGTTGATGATGAGATTATCGACTATGAAATCGATCTGGAAGATCGCGATGCTTCCGTTAAGCTCCTCGAAGCTGACCTGAAAAAAGCCCAGGACGATTTGGCAACTTATCAGAAGCAATCAACGGAAGCCAAGGCCGGAGAAGAGGCCAAGCTAGAAGAACTGGCTCACTCTTTGCTGAATGCTGAAGCGGTGATCAATCCCGACATTCGCGAGCAGTATCAGCGAGTGATTCGCCAGCGCGGGGCTGAGGCCATGGCCGTGGTCGAATCAGGCGCGTGCATGGGCTGCAACATGTCTGTGACATCTCAGATGCTCAACGACTTGATCAACTGTGACACCCTGGTTTTCTGCAGGTCATGTGGCCGGATTCTCTACATGGCTGAAGAGATGGAAAAGATGACGAAACGGATCGTTTAAGGCAGCCGATTCGTTTCAGAACGATTGACTTGACCGATCTTTGCCTACTATGATTCAACATACAAGATGCGTACGGGTGCAGATTCGTTCGAATCAGGACGATTTCCTTACTGACTCAAGGTGAACTGAAAATGGCCGGAAGTGCTCTCGAAGTCAATTCCACGAATTGGGATAGTGCCGTTCTCCAAAGCGACAAGCCTGTGCTCGTCGATTTCTGGGCCCCCTGGTGTGGCCCTTGCCGCATGCTCGCCCCAATCATCGAAAAGCTCGCCGTGGAATTTGAAGGCAAGGCCGTAATTGCCAAGCTCAATACCGA
>CAMCFM010000122.1 GCA_945874095.1 Candidatus Kuenenia stuttgartensis | reverse complement strand
AGGCAAGGCCAATAACTTGGATTTGAGAGCATATTCACTGGGCCGCTCAGGTACACGGAAACGAAGCTGTAAAACATGACCGGTTCATCGACGGAATCCAATACTGGCAAACGTGTTGTGCTTGCCATGAGCGGTGGTGTGGACAGTTCTGTTGCAGCCTGGATTCTGAAGGAACAAGGTTACGACGTGGTCGGCTTGTTCATGCGAACCGGCTCCCATTCGGAAGATTATGAGCGACGTACCAAAACGTGTTGCAGCATCACCGATTCTGTGGATGCACAGCGTGTGGCTGATCGGCTTGGCATCCCGTTCTATGCCCTCGATTTCGAGTCTGATTTTGGTCGGATCGTCGATTATTTTGTCGACGAATACTTTCAGGGGCGTACACCGAATCCCTGTGTCATGTGCAACATATGGCTGAAATTTGGCAAGCTGTGGGCGTATGGACAGAAGATAGGTGCAGATCATGTGGCCACAGGCCATTATGCTCGAATCCTGAGAGATTCTCAGGGCCGCCCGAGGATTGCGCGTGGGCTGGATGCGACGAAGGATCAGTCCTATGTTCTTTCAGGCCTGAAAAAAGCGGTCCTTGACAAAATTTTGTTCCCGGTTGGCGGGTTTCCGAAACTGGAAATTCGTGAAATGGCCAAGCGGCTTGACCTGCCGGTACACAGTAAGCCTGACAGTCAGGAAATCTGCTTTATCCCTGATAACGTTTATGTACGTTTCGTGCGTGAGCAGCTGCCCGATCGGGAGACGGCTGGCAATTTTGTCAGTAAATCAGGTCGTAAAATTGGCACTCACGATGGTTTTGAAGGCTTTACCATCGGTCAGCGGAGGGGGATTGGAATCGCTGCCTCAAAACCGCTTTTTGTGCTTGATATCGTGCCAGAGACGAACTCCGTTGTGATTGGTGATCACGCAGATCTTTTCAAGCCTGGACTGATGTCAGAACGTTTTGGCTGGCATGTTGACCCGCCTGCAGGCGTTTTCAAGTGCCATGCTCAGATTCGTGCGCGGCATCAGGCTGTTGCAGCCATTGCGAAGTGCGACCCGGAAACGCCTGGGCGGGTCTGGGTCACGTTTAACGAACCACAAACAGCCGTGACACCTGGGCAAGTCCTGACTCTGTATGAAGGCGACATGGTTCTGGGTGGGGGATGGATCGAATCGGCTATGGATCACTCGATCGAACATCCCGATTTCACTCTGAATCCGTAAAATCACGACGCTTGTAGACGTGGTTTAAGCCCTACTCATCAGAAACTTATGCCTCCTCATTCGACACACCATCAAAACTGCTCGGTGTCCATGGAAGAATCCTTTCTAGGGGATTCAATCCCACTGGCTGGTCGGATCACAATTCTCCGATTTCTTCCTGAAGAGCGTGATCAGGTTGGCCTGTCAAGTGATTTGGTTGATCAACTTCAGGCTTCGAAGTGGGAACTTGAAGTCCATGACTTGAGGCTTAGTCCCGGATTGCGTTCTGCCAGAATTGAACAATTATTGGTCGACTTGAAGACAGATCTTGTCGTGATGGTTGACGAGAGTTTTGGGCATCATCCAGACTGGTTTCAATCTGCAATTGAGCAGGTTGCTGAAGGGCGTTCAGACATTGTTGTCTCAGCAGGTACCCCCCGCGACTTTCTGGGTAAGTCGGCAGCACGATTTGTAGGTCAACTGACAGGCTGCCATGCAGCCAACGCTTCGGCAATTGTGGCTCGCAGATCAGCCCTTAAGGATCGGCCAGCCGCTCTAAGGCCAGCCGGTCGATGGTTTTCTCTGGAGATGCAATTACGAATTCCGAACGATCGGCGCGTGCTTTCAGAGAGCCACGTTCCGCAACGCTTGAATAAAGCCAAAGGGTTAAGGCTTGGCCACCCGGAATTGAGTTTTCTGAAGTCGTATATTGATCTTAAATATGGTAATGCATCGCGTTTGATTCAATTCTGCGCTGTTGGTTTTTCAGGAATGGTTGTAGACCTGACACTTTATGCAATTTTCCAGGCTTTGTTTCGCGACACGTCATTAAAGAATTTCAAGGTCCCGTTGATCGGCGGGTCAGTTGACTTGGCGTTATCCGGTTTTCTGGCGGTCTGGCTGGCGATGTCCTGGAATTTTCTGATCAACCGTCGATTCACTTTTAATGATGCCCGCCGAAATGCCTCGATCGTTCGCCAATACCTGACCTACGCCACAGGCAATGCTTTGGCTATCGGCGTAAGCCTTGTCATCAGGCTTTGGCTACCCACTCAGGTGGAGTTTTTCAATAACCATAAATTGGCTGCAGCCTTGGTTGGGATCGTACTGGCTACGGGGATCAGCTTCAGCATGGCTCGGTATTTTGTCTTTAAATCACCAGCCACCAGTTGAATCGAACGGGATTTCTGAGATTTATCCTTCAGGATCATCGAGTAGGATTTTCAGGCGTTCCGCAAGTTCCGTAGGTAATTTTTCGAGCCATGTCTCGTCGATCATGCCGATGGAAATCATGTCTAGTAAATGGACTCGGTCTTTGAGGCGAAATGCGATCAGTTTCAATCGAATCAATCCTTCGAGCGGAATGGTTCGGATATTCTGGATCATGGCAATATTTTCAATGCCTGGAACGGGTTCCTGATCAGAAGCTCGAACTTTTACTCCAGCAAACAGGACATGCACAGCATCCCTGGCTTTGGCGTCGGGGCCGTCCAGAAACATGTCGATACTTTTGACATGCCTGTAAATAAAACCAACTTTCTCCAGAGCGATTATGGCTCTAGGCAAATCCTCAGGGTTGATAATGATATCCACATCCCGAGTATTTCGGACAACAGATTCATCAACCTGTGCCACCCAGAGTTGAACAGCGTTTCCGCCAATGACGGCATAGGGAATTCCGGCATTTTCAAGTGCCGAAGTCACCCGATTCAAACGATCTTTAACTTTTTCCAAGGCACGCTCAATTCTATTCCAAAGCGCATCGCCGGTGTAACGAATTTCAATCATGGTTCCGGCTCCGCTTCTATTTTTCGAAAATCTTCTGTTGTGTTCATTTCATCTTATACGAACTCTGACAAAAAAGAAACTGGCCAAAATCCAACCAATCTTTCAGTCCATTCTTGACAATGCCCACCTGTTCGGTTCTGATAGTCTTATCCAATCAGGGCTAACCTCATCTCGCCCTCTCCAAACACCGGCTTTCCTCAAATATCATAGGTCGTCGTCCATGCGTTTGCGACAAATTGGCGGATGGTTCTCGGCACTCATCACCTTGGCCTTTGTTTCAGGATGTGGGGGCCAACCGTCCTCTTCAAATTCGCCAATACCTGCGACACCTGCTGGAACCGCTACCGGGTCCCCAAAGCCTGTTGTTTTTGTAGGTTTTGATGGAAGTCCACCACTTGTGGAAGCCATGAGGGCCGGCAAGATTCAAGGTCTGCTGCTTCAAGACCCGTTTCAGATGGGTTATAAGTCCGTCAAAGCGATTAGCGAAATTCTTCGTAAAAATAAGGTGGATGCTGTCATCGGGACAGGCGAGCACCTGATCACGCCTGAGAATATTGACAAACCTGAACTCAAAAACCTCGTGCTTCCACCCAAGTTGGAGCATACGGCTGACAGCAAGTCCGCAGGCGATAAAGCCAAGAAGTTTCGGGTGATGGTCATCCCCAAAGGCACCACTCACGAGCATTGGAAGTCGGTTCATGCGGGTGCCTCGAAGGCAGCACAGGAGCTGGGCGATGTAGAAATTATCTGGCAGGGACCAACTAAAGAAGACGACCGGGCGGACCAGATCAAGCTGGTCCAAAGTGCAGTGGCCAGCAAGGTAGACGCCATGATTCTGGCTCCTCTCGACGCTCGAGCCTTGGTCGAACCTGTGGAACAGGCCATTGCCAAGGGGATTCCTGTGGTCGTTTTTGACTCAGGCCTGGAATCCAAGAAAATATCCGCTTACGTGGCAACCAATAATTATAACGGCGGTGTGATTGCCGCCAAACGGCTTGGCGAATTGCTGAGCGGTAAGGGGCGAATTATCTTGTTGAGATATAATGTGGGCTCGGCCAGTACCGATGAGCGAGAGAAGGGATTTACGGATACGATTGCCAAGGATTTTCCTGGAATTACCTATCTTTCAAACGATCAATATGCCGGTGCCACAGCGGATTCGGCTCAACAGGCTTCCCAGAATCTGATTGCACGCTACAGGGGCCAGATTGACGGCGTGTTTACTCCAAATGAATCGAGCACTGTGGGCATGTTACGCGTGCTCGACAGCATGGGTCTGACTGCCCGCAAACCATGACCAGTGAATTGCAACCACCTGTAATGCAATTGATTCTGCGGGATATCACCAAGCGATATGGAGCAACCACTGCCCTGTCAGGCTTGGACCTGGATATCAATGGCGGTGAATGTCTGGCAATTGTTGGAGAAAATGGGGCGGGTAAAAGTACGCTCCTGAAAATCATCAGCGGCCAGATTCGTCCTGATGAAGGTGAATTGCAATTCTGTGGTGAAGAGTTTAAGCCTGGTGGGCCTCGCGAAGCTCTGCGCAAGGGAGTTGCGATTGTTCATCAGGAGTTATGCCTGGCCCCTCATCTTTCCGTGGAAGCCAATATCATGCTGGGGCGCGAGCCGAACCGATTCGGCTGGCGATCTGGGCGTCAGTGTCGATTGATGGCCAGATCGATATTGGCGGAGTTGGATTATGCAGATCTCGATTTAAATCAGTCTGTGAGTTCATTAAGTCCAGGGGTTCGTCAGATTGTTGAAATCGCAAGGGCTTTGGCATCAAATGCACGAGTTCTATTATTGGATGAGCCGACAAGCAGCCTGACAGAAGCCGACACGGAGCGATTATTTCAAGTCATTGATCGATTAAAGAGTCGCGGACTTGCCATAGTATTTATCAGCCATGCTTTGGACGAAGTGGATCGAGTGGCGGATAAGATTGCAGTTTTTCGCGATGGCCAGCTTGTTCGTGTGGCTGACAAGAAAAACTGGGATCGGAATTCGATGATTGCGGCGATGGTCGGTCGGTCGATTGAAGATCTCTATCCCCAGAGAATCAAGCACTCGCCACACGAAACTCAGGAATCATACGACCTTGGTGAAGTTTTATTTGAATCCCATGCCGTTGCAGGACGGAAATTGCCAAAAAAGGTTTCATTTCAAGTAGCAAAAGGGCGGATTTTTGGGATAGCAGGGTTGATTGGTTCAGGCAGGACGGAGATGGCCAGAGTGATCATGGGTTTAGATCCGCAGACAGTAGGCGAGATGAAAGTTTCAGGGCGAGTGATTCACATTCGTGAGCGGACCAGGAATCGCATTCAAATGGGACTTGGGTTGTTGAGTGAGGATAGGGCTGGTGAAGGACTGGCGGTGAATCGGACAATTGAAGAGAACATGCTTTATCCGACGTATGCGAGAAGTGCCAGGTTCGGATTTATTTCGGGAGCAAAATCACGGCAACGAGCGGAGAACTGGGTTCAAAAGATTGGCGTTAAGTGTCAATCCGCCAGGCAGGCAGTGCGATATCTTTCGGGTGGAAATCAGCAGAAAGTGGCATTGGCGAGACTGTTTGAACAAAACGGCGATGTGATGATTCTCGACGAACCAACGCGTGGTGTGGATGTGGGTGCGAAGGTGGAAATTTACCGCATGATTCGCCAAAAAGCCGATGAAGGGCGGGCAGTCGTCGTGATCAGTTCCTACCTGCCTGAGCTGATGGGCTTATGCGACGATCTGGCTGTGATGAATGCAGGTCAATTGTCAAACGCCAGACCTGTAGAAAAATGGACAGTCGAAGAAATCATGGGGCTGGCGACATCGGGACATTCGGGTGAAGTATTGGAAATAAACCATGAATAAAATCGAACAAGACCCGAATTCTAAAACGGCCGTACGCCAACGACTTGAATGGAAATCGAGAATATTGCAATTACTGGCATCAGGGGGACCATTTGCTGGACTTGTATTAACAGTCCTGTTGTTTGCCTGGCTGACTCGTGCAGAAGGAACATTTCTAACAGAATTTAATTTGCGGACAATTGCTGTTCAATCTGTGATTGTAGGGCTTTCTGCACTGGGAATGACTCTGGTCGTAATCGCGGGTGGGATCGATCTTTCCGTGGGTTCACAGGTGGCATTGGTCACGGTTGTGACAGGATTGATGGGGCGAGACGGCGGTTATTCCATGCCGGTCTGCATATTGGCTGGCCTTGGGGTGGGTACATTGTGTGGATTTTTAAATGGGTTGACGATCGACAGGCTTGGTTTATTGCCGTTTATTGTGACACTTGGTGCGCTGCAGGTGTATCGAGGTGGTGCAAAACTACTCGCAAAAAATACGGCCGTTTATTTTCCGACCGAGTTGAAGCCGAAATGGTTGTCGGAGGTGATGGCGATTGAATCAGGGCCTGGTTTGCAAGAGTTTGCGAACGGTCTGCCGACCCCATTTCGTCGTATTCTGACCGCAGTACCACCGGCTGTCTGGCTACTGTTATTCGTCGCATTCGTCGTATGGATTTTATTGAGAAAAACGATCTGGGGTCGATATGTCGTGGCCATTGGTTCGAATGAAGCTACAGCCCGACTTTGCGGACTTCGCGTGGGTTTGATTAAAATCTCGGTTTACACCTTATGTGGATTGCTCACTGCCATGGCGGGTGTGATGCAATTTGCAGAGATGAACGGGACTGGCGACCCTGTTGTGGCCTCTGGGCTTGAGCTTGAAGTGATTGCAGCGGTGGTGATTGGTGGGGGTTCTCTGGCGGGCGGCGAGGGAGCAGTTCTCGGGACTCTGGTTGGGGCGTTGGTCATGCGAGTCTTGAAAAGTGGCTGTGTGCATGCAGGGATCCCGAATGCTTCGCAAGACATTCTGATTGGACTGATTATTGTCACTGCGGTGGCGGTAGACAAGTTTCGATCTCGATTGGCGAGCCGTGGGACAGGTGCGTAATGGGGCTGTTGTCTGAGATGAATGCGTGATTCTGGCCGATAAAAAAATGGGAAATCACATCAAAATGACAGCGAAAAGATGAACTTTTCGGACCTGTCACTTGTAGAATAGATTAGGGACTCGGTTTTTTTACGAAAACCGGTTGTCCACACACAATGGCCGGAATTTCATCAACCTTTCTAAGGAAGAATAGACCATGTTCAGCTCGCACAAATTCAGCCTTGCGATGGTTGTTGGGACAATTCTTTTTGCCAGCCAGCAGGCTCATTCCCAGGAACACAAAGGCGGCTCAGGCATGGATAAGCATACGATTATCGTCACAGGGTCTGCGGAGGTGAAGGTCAAGCCTGACATGGCCAATATCAATGTCGGGGTTGTGACAAGTGCGGCTACGGCGGCCCAGGCGTTGGCGGATAATAGTGCGTCGATGAACGCTCTTTTTACTGTGATTAAGGCGCAGGGTGTTGAAGAGAAAGATTTAAGGACTTCGAACCTCTCCGTTCAGCCTCAGTATTCACAACCCCAGCCAGGCGCACGTGGTGAATTTGTGCCACGCGTGGTGGGCTATCAGGTGACAAACACAGTTCATGTCAAGGTTCGCCAAATCGATCGTCTTGGGGCCATGCTGGATATTCTGATTCAGAACGGGGCCAATCAGGTGTACGGAATTTCGTTTGATGTGGATAAAGCCGAAGAGTTTCTTGATAAGGTTCGAGGAGCGGCTGTAGCGGACGCGAGACGGCGTGCAAGCCTATATTGCAGCGGCGATAGAGTGAAACCCGGTGCGGTGATGCACATTGAAGAGCAAGGTGTGGAAGGGAATTTCCCGCAGCCGATGTTTGATAGAGGCATGCGAGCCATGGCCGCAGCATCGCCTGCCCCTGTGGCTGGCGGCGAATCCACATTGACTGTGAGAGTGAGAGTGGTTTTTCAGCTTGAACCAGACGAATGAGAGAATTTGCTGAGGAACAAATGAGAAATAACTTCCGGTTTTTGGGTGATTGGGCTCCAGAGGAGGCTGGTATTAATAGGGATATCCTAAGGTCATCAACATCCCCAACCTCATGCCCTTCGTTGCCAAGCCTGCTTCCAGGTGGTTTTTAGGCCAATCGTGGCCAAGCACCACTTGGCTTTTATACTTCCAACGGTCGTGAATGAGACATTCGATTGACAATCCCCGTTCCTGTATGGTGGGGGTGAAGCCCACCTTTCGCAAATCCATGTGGAATGTTTGCACAATGAATCATAGATTGCATTTCATACACAATACAACACATGATTTTCAACTTACGAATGACCGGATAAATCGACGTCATCCGTTCGCGCCACGAATGGCGGGCTTCACCCCACCGATGCATCGGCACCCTACAAATCTTATTGCTGACCGCTCAAGGTTTATCTAGCCGGTCTTGTCGCTAGCCCCGGTTCATTTCTTTCCGCGAATCGGGGGGTATCGCTGCTTATCTAGCCCCGGTTCATTGATTTTAAAAACGGGAAGTTATCTTTGGCTTATTCCTAAATATCACTGCCGCAGTTTTGGCATTTGTTTTCACGAAGAAAAGTGCTGGCGATCAAGGCGGTGAGAAGGCTGACGCATCCGATACCGATGAACATCATGATCATGGCAACAAATCGTCCAGCGGTTGTGACGGGATAAATATCGCCGTATCCAATTGTGGTGACGGTGACCATGGCCCACCAGATACTATCTTTGTAGCTGTGAAGGGCTGGATTCACGCCCTGTTCGGCATAGAAGAAGCCGAGAGAACCGGTCAGAATGGTGAGACCTACGAAGCATGAAAGGTCGAGAATCCGGTTCTTTTGAAGGAAGTCATAGCTGCTACTTAAAAAGAGCCTTAATTCACGGTGGAGCTTAAAAATCCGCAGGAGTCTGAGGATACGCAATAACCGAACCGCCAGAACTGCTTTCTGCGCTGCATCAATCATGGGAATGGATGCAAACGGCTCCCACCAGCGGGTTTTAAGGAGTGCTTTCCTGTTGTTGGAATAGGCTAAATCGTAAAAGAAATCGGTAATCAGAGTTATGCAGACCAAGGTATCCAGAACTTCTACCAAGTCAATTCCAACAGGATCTTCGATCTGAACCAGTTGGACCAAAAGCAGGATTACGCCTGCAAACGTCACGATCAGATTCGTTTTTTGATTTAATAGGGAAGGTGTGGAAACTTCCAGAATCGATTCAGTTTTAGTCTGTTGTATAAAGACAAAGTGGGGGATGCTGACGGCGGGTTTATCGGGTTGCTCAAGGGGAATATCAAATTCAACAATAGAAGATGTGCTTTGGTCGATCACCGTGGAACTCCATTTCCATTTTATCGGTCCTCGCCCCAAATCCGCGTCGATGGCTGGATTATGAGAAGGCAAAGCCAATCAAGTGGCCCATCCATGGGCGCCTTGTTTGGTTTACAACTGTACGCTTTTGAGCGTTTTTGTCTAGGCTGATTTTTGGAGAGCTTATCGCCCTTGTGAAGCTGCGGCTTTACTTTTGGCCTTAGCTTTATGTGATGCCCCGTGGTGGACTCCGCCAGTTTTCTTAATTTGGCGAGGTGCATCAGGGTGGCTGTAGTGGCTGATTCCGTATGAAATGGCCAGCGCCACTCCGGCCACAATCCATGTTTCTGCTCCAGTGGTTTCGAACAGAATCATGATTAGAAAGAGGAAAATGACGAACGAAATTGCAGCCGAAATCGGGGTTGCCGGGGGGATACCTGC